>DASWSY010000602.1:0-18916 GCA_036402415.1 Rhizobacter sp.
CCGAGCATCCAGCGCAGCCGGCCGTCCGGGTGTGCGTAGCGGAACTCGATGCGGCGCACCACCTGGCTGTGCGTCCAGTCCGCCAGCGCGCGGTTGGTGCGCTGGCGGTCGGCCGGGTCGACGCGGTTGAAGAGCAGCCGGGCGTCGTGCATCAGGGCCAGCGGGTCCAGGCCCAGCACGTCGTGGCAACGTTCACTGACGTAGGGAAAGACGCCATGGCCGACGCGCGGCAGCCGGAACTGGTACAGGAGCCCCGGCACGTGGCGGGTGATCTGGCGCAGGCGTTCGTCGCGCTCGGCGGTGTCGAGCTCGGCCTGCTTGCGCTGGGTGACGTCGCTGATCGTGCCCACCATGCGCCGCGGGCGCCCGTCGGGCCACCACTCGACGATGCGGCCGCGCTCGGCCAGCCAGCACCAGCGGCCGTCCTTGGCGAGTGCGCGGTACTCGCTTTCGTAGGCCGCGCTCATGCCGGCGGCGTGCGCCTGGTAGGCGGCGTCGTTGGCGGCGAGGTCGTCGGGGTGGATCAGCCTGTCCCACGCCTCCTGGGTGTGGGGCATGTCGCCGGGCTCGTAGCCGAGCAAGGCCACGCTGCCGTCCATGCCGCTCAGCTTGTCTTCGGCCACGTCCCAGGACCACACCGACATGCCGGCGCCGACGAGCGCCTCGCTCATGAGCTTGTGCGGGTCTGCGTCCATGGCTCAGGCCCTGGCGAGGGCGTCGTCCAGCGCGGCCTGCACCCGCTCGGCCGGCACGCCGGTCAGGCAGCGGTAGTGCCCGTAGCGGCAGGTGCGTTCGAAGCAGGGCATGCAGTCGAGCTGCAGCTCGTCCTTCAGCCACAGCACGCGGGCACGGGGGCTGAGCGGCGGCGTGTGCTCGGGGCTGGTGGAGCCGAACACCGCCACCTGCGGAATGCGGAAGGCCGCGGCCACGTGCATCAGCCCGGAGGCGTTGCTGACCACGCCGCGCGCGGCGGCGATCAGGGCCATGGCGTCGATCAGCGAGGTCTTGCCCGCCAGCACCCGGCAGGCGCCGGGCGCTGCCTGCGCGATCTCCTCGCACAGCGTCGCTTCCTTGCCCGAGCCGAGCAGCACCACGGGCTGGCCGTGCCGGGCCTGCAGGTCGCGCGCGAGCGTGGCGTAGTGGACGGGCGGCCAGATCTTCGCCGGCCCGTACTCGGCGCCGGGGGCGAACACCCAGTAGGCCCCTGGCGCGAGACCGTGCCGGCCGGTCACCTCGCGCAAGCGGACGTCGTCGAAGCGCAGCCGGGGCGGCTCGTCGGCGGCCGGCGCATCGGCCAGGGCGCGGTAGAACGCGACCATCGGCGGGCGCCCGCCGGGGTTGGGCCGCCGATCGTTGAGCAGCAGGTAGCGGCCCTCGCCGTGGTAGCCCACGCGCCGCGGGATGCGCGCGAAAAAGGGCAGGAGAGCCGCCTTCAGGGAATTGGGCAGCACGTAGGCGGTGTCGAATCGGCCGCGCAGGCCGCGCGCGATCCGGCGCCGGCCGGCCCAGTCGAGGCGCCCGTGGGCAAACGGCAGCTCGATCACCTCGGCCACCTGCGGCATCGCGTGGTAGACCGGCGCAACCCAGGGCAGCGCCGCCACGGCGAGTCGCTCGCCGCGGTCGGCCAGCGCGCGCAGCAGGGGTTCGGACATCACCGCATCGCCGATCCACTGCGGCGCGATGACGAGCGAATTCATGAAGCGCGACCCTGAACGACCGGAGGGCCGTTCAGTGATGGCTGTGCAGCTTCTCGCCGGCCTTCAGGCGGTACACGGTGCCGCAGTACGGGCACTTGCCTTCGCCGGTGGTGGCCACGTCGATGAAGACCTTGGGGTGTGCACTCCACAGCGTCATCTTCGGGTTGGGACAGGCGATGACGCCCGGACCTTGCAGGTCCGTGGCGAGCACTTCGACGCTGGATTTCGGGTCGCTCATGTCAGCCTCTTCAGACGGCGGTCAGCCACTCGGCGTACTTGGGGTTGCGCCCGTTCACGATGTCGAAGAAGGCGCTCTGGATCTTCTCGGTGATGGGGCCACGCGAGCCCTGGCCGATCTGCACCCGGTCGAGTTCGCGGATGGGCGTGACCTCGGCGGCAGTGCCGGTGAAGAAGGCCTCGTCGCAGATGTAGACCTCGTCGCGGGTGATGCGCTTTTCCTTCAGCGTGAGACCGAGGTCCTGGCAGATCGCGAACACGGTGTTGCGGGTGATGCCGTTCAACGCGCCGGCCGACAGGTCGGGCGTGTAGACCACGCCGTTCTTGATGACGAAGAGGTTCTCGCCTGCGCCTTCGGAAACGAACCCGCTCGCGTCGAGCAGCAGGGCTTCGTCGTAGCCATCGTCGGTGGCTTCCATGTTGGCGAGGATGGAGTTGGTGTAGTTGCTCACCGCCTTGGCCTGCGTCATCGTGATGTTGACGTGGTGGCGGGTGTAGCTCGAGGTCTTCACGCGGATGCCGCGCTTGAGGCCTTCCTCCCCGAGGTAGGCACCCCAGGACCAGGCCGCGACCATCAGGTGGATCTTGTTGCCCTTGGGCGAGACGCCGAGTTTTTCGGAACCGATCCAGGTGAGCGGGCGCAGGTAGCAGCTCTTCAGCTCGTTGGCCTTCACGACCGCGCGCTGCGCTTCCACCACCTCGTCGAACGAGAAGGGGATCTTCATGCGCAGGATCTTGGCGCTGTTGAACAGGCGCTCGGTGTGCTCGCGCAGACGGAAGATCGCGGTGCCGTTGACGGTGTCGTAAGCGCGCACTCCTTCGAAGGCGCCACAGCCGTAGTGCAGCGTGTGCGATAGCACGTGGATCTTGGCGTCGCGCCAGTCGATCAACTGGCCGTCCATCCAGATTTTTCCGTCGCGGTCTTCCATGGACATGGAGCTCATCCTCAATGTTGGGCAATGGCGGCGATTCTACGAGTCGGCCCTGCCGCCCCCCGGCTCTCGGGGGAGCGCAAAGGCGGACCGCTTCCTATAGTGATCTGCAGGCAGTTTTCACAGGTGCAGTCATGAAACTCTCGCTTTCCGCGTGGGCGATGGCCTCGGGTGTGGCATGTGCGCTGGCGATGCCGGTCGCCCCGGCCATGGCCCAGGCCGGCGAATCGCGGACGGCCGATGCGTCCCGGGCGCTGGCGGCCACCGTGTCGACCACGGCCGCGGCGATCGTGGTCGAGAAGCCCCGCGCCACCGAGGCTGCGCGCGCCCGCCAGCCCGCGCCTGCGGTGAAGCCCGGCGACGGTGTGGAGCCCTCCACGCTCGGCCTGATGGGCGCTGGCCTGGCGCTCATCGGGCTGATGCTCCTGCGCCGGCTTCACTGAGCGCCAGGCGCGGCGGCGTCCTCCGTCGGCGTCGGGCGGGTGAGCTCCCAGCGGCGCAACTTGCCACCCTCGAACACCAGGGTCACGCGGCTGTCGCCGCCGTCGTGCCACGTCCAGGTGTCGGGCTGGTCGGCCACGGCTTCGCCCAGGCTGCGCGTGATCGCGATCACCTGCATCAAGGTCATGCCGGGCTTGAGCCGGGCATTGAGCATCACCGCGCTGCCCACCTCGCCCTTGGGCGACGCTGCGGCGTTCTTCATCACGCGCAGCGCGCGGCTGAACTGCAGCAGCAGCCAGAACACGATGGCCGACACCACCAGCACCACGCCTTGCCAGCCATAGTTGAGCCAGCCGGCCACCAGGGCCACGACGGCCAGCCCCCACCCCACGATCGGATTCATGCGCGCGATGGTAGGGCCGGGGTGGGCGCGCCGACTGCGTGGTTCCCGCAATCAGGCCTTCGGCCGGCGGTGGATGCGGATGGGCTGGGCGGCCGCGGGCGGCCGGGCCGCGTCGCATCCCGCATCGCAGCCGCAACCGGCAGGTGCGCTGGCCGTGCGCTTCAGGTAGCGCGCGACCGGGCCGGGCCAGTGGATGTGCTGCAGGCGCTGCGCCACGCCGCGCCGCCAGGCCGAGGGCATCAGCGTCCACGCCGCATACACGGTGCAGGCGATGACGATCAGCGCGACCAGCAGGCCCTGCATGCTCACGCCCCGGTCAGCCACAGCGTGACGCGGTAGGTCACGAAGGCCGCGAGGTAAGCCAGCCCGAAGAGGTAGGCCGCCATCAGCAGCGGGTAGCGCCACGAGTTGGTCTCGCGCTTGACCACCGCGAGCGTGGCCAGGCACTGCGGCGCGAACACGAACCAGGCGACGAGTGCATACGCCGTGGCCAGCGACCAGGTCTGCGCGATCACGGGCATCAGGCTGTCGGCGAGCTGGTCTTCCGGCACCGAGAGCGCGTACACCGTGCCGAGCGCTCCCACCGCCACTTCGCGCGCGGCGAGGCCGGGCACGAGGGCGATGGAGATCTGCCAGTTGAAGCCGATCGGCTCGAAGACCGTCTGCAGGGCACGGCCCAGCATGCCGGCGTAGCTGTGCTCGATGGCCGCACCCGCGGCGCCCGCGGGGGCTTCCGGGTAGCTCGCGAGGAACCACAGCAGCACGGTCAGCGCGAAGATGATGCCGCCCACGCGCTTCAGGAAGATCATCGCCCGCTCCCACAGCCCGATCGCCAGGTTGCGCAGGCTGGGCCAGCGGTAGGGCGGCAGCTCCAGCATCAGCGGCTGGTAGCTCGACTTGCTCCACACGCGCTTGAGGAACCAGGCCACGCCCATCGCCGACAGCACGCCGGCCACGTACAGGCCGAAGAGCGTGAGCCCCTGCAGGTTGAAGGGGCCGACGTTGCGCGCGGGGATGAAGGCGCCGATCAGCAGCGCGTACACCGGCAGGCGTGCCGAACAGGTCATCAGCGGCGCCACCATGATGGTGGCCAGCCGGTCGCGCCAGTGGGGGATGGTGCGCGCGGCCATGATGCCGGGGATGGCACACGCGAAGCTCGACAGCAGCGGGATGAAGGCGCGGCCCGAGAGGCCCACCCTGCCCATCACGTTGTCGAGCAGGAAGGCGGCGCGCGGCAGGTAGCCCGAGTCTTCCAGCACGAGGATGAAGAAGAAGAGGATCAGGATCTGCGGCAGGAAGACGAGCACGCCGCCCGCGCCGGCCACGATGCCGTCGACCAGCAGGCTGCGCAGCGGGCCCTCGGCCATGTGGCCCTGGATCTGCTCACCGATCCACGCCACGCTGCTTTCGATTGCATCCATCGGCAACGCCGCCCAGGCGAACACGGCCTGGAAGATGAAGAAGAGCAGCACCGCCAGCAGCAGCAGGCCGGCCGCCGGGTGCATGACGACCGCGTCGAGCCGGTGGTTGAAGCGCTTGAACTGCGACGCCCCGGGGGCGGCGAGGGCCAGGATGCGCCGCACCTCGCGCTGCAGCTCCGCCGGACTGGGCGCCCCGCCCGTGGCGGCGGGCGGCGCCGGCCACTGCGCCTGCTGCTCGAGCTGGGCGAGCAGCGCGGCATGGCCCTGGCTCTGCACCGCCACGGTCTCCACCACCGGCATGCCGAGTTCGGCCGACAGCCTTGCCACGTCGATCTGCAGGCCGCGCGTGCGGGCCACGTCGGCCATGTTGAGCGACAGCAGCATCGGGCGGCCCAAGCGCTTCAGTTCCAGCACCAGGCGCAGGTTCATCGGCAGGTTCGTCGCGTCGACCACGGCGACGATCGCGTCGGGCGCGGTTTCGTCGCGGCGCTGGCCGAGCACCACGTCGCGCGTCACGGTTTCGTCGGGCGTCGAGGGCGTGAGGCTGTAGGCGCCGGGCAGGTCGATCACCGACACCGTGCGGCCGCTCTTGAGCGTGGCCGTGCCGACCTTGCGCTCCACCGTCACGCCGGCGTAGTTGGCCACTTTCTGGCGCGCACCGGTCAGGAGGTTGAAGAGCGCGGTCTTGCCGCAGTTCGGGTTGCCGACCAGCGCGATCTTGAGGGCGGTGTCGCTCATGCTGCGGTCACCTCCACGCACTGCGCCTCCACCAGGCGCAAGGCGAACAGGGTCTCGCCGACCTGCACCGCCAGCGGTTCACGGCCGCCCGGGCCGCGGCGCAGCACCTGCACCGGCTCGCCCGGCAGGAAGCCGAGCTCGGCCAGGCGGCGCAGCATCGCGTCGTCGGCCTGGGGCGAGGAGGCACTCAGTGCCGCGACGGTGCTGAGCGCACCGTTGGGCAGGTCGGACAGGCGGGGAGCAGGCATCTCGGCATCCGCAGGGCGGCGGGCAAAAAGCGGAGATGCAAATGATAATCGATCTTATCTAGAGGGGTGCTGGCGCGGGCGGCAGGTCGGCCTCGTAGCGCCCCATGCGCCCGCTGCGCAGCGCGTCGGCCCAGTCCGGTCGGCCGTGGCGTTCGGCCTGGCGCGCGGCCGCCTCGTGGTCGTAGGCAATCTTGCGAAGCTTCACGCCCCAGCTCTCGGGCCTGCGGGTCACGACCGCATAGCGGGCGTGCGGCGAGCCGTTTTCGATCACGTGCGGATGCGGGTGCAGGTCATCGTAGGCCGGCAGGCCCACGCTGCCGGGGTTCACCACCATGCGGCCGTCTGGCAGGCGTTCGCAGCGGGGCACGTGGGTGTGGCCGCAGAGGATGAGCGCGCCCGGCACGCCGAGCAGCGCATCGCCCACACGGGCCAGCACTTCGTCGCGCGTGGCGGCGCGCACGCCCGGCGGGCCGCCACGCACGTGGCCGGGCGTCACCGTTTCCATCAGGTACTGCAGGTCGCTTGTCGGCGTGCCGTGGCACAGCAGCAGGTCCTCGCGCAAGGCCAGCGTGGGCGGCAGCGAGGCGAGCCAGGCCCGGTGGGCGGGCTGGAGCTGCGCCGCCGTGTGGCGGTCGGTCGCACTCATGCGTTCGGGCGCCTGGGTGAGGAGCTGCCGCTCGTGGTTGCCGGCGAGCGTCGGCCAGCCAAGCGGCATCAGGCGATCGGCGGTTTCGGCGGGCCAGAGCGGACCGCTCACGACGTCGCCCAGGTTGACGAAGCCGTCCACCCCCAGCGCCGCGGCATCGGCCAGCACCGCGTCGAGCGCGGGCAGGTTGCCGTGGATGTCGCTGAGGACGGCGAGCTTCATCGCCCGGCGCTCATTTCGCGCCGCCGTCTGCGGCGGCGGGGGGCGCCGGCAAGCGCGGGTAGGCGGTCGCCTCGATGCGCGTGGTGTACACCGTGCCGACGAAGGCCCATTGCCACGACTCGATGACGGTCACGTCGGCCAGCAGGTCGTCGCCGGCCTGCTTCAGCAGCTCGTCGTAGGCGTTGCGGTAGCGGCTGTTGATGGCGATCGGGATGAAGAGCATGAGCTGGAAGCCCGAGGCCTCGCCCGAGACACGTCGACCCTTGGTGAGGTCGACCTGGCTGCGCTCGGCCACGGTGCGCGGGGAGAGGTCGAGCGGCACGCCCTGGCAGCCGCCCAGCAGCACGCTGGCCAGCACGGCGGCGGCCAGGGGTTTGACGATGCGGGAGGCCTTCATGCGACCTCCTTCACGGCGTCGCCGGTGATGGTGGTGCAGCGCATGGTGACGAGCAGCAGCCACTGCCAGTCCTCGGTGATGCTGACGTTCACCAGCCGGGTGGCGCCCGGCACGCTGGCGAGCGCCTCCTGGTAGGCACGCTCCACGCGGCTGTTGAGGCCGATGGGCGCCACGTAGTAGGCGGTGGCGAGAAAGCCCAGCGAACCGCAGGCCTTGCCCTCGGCCTTGCCCAGCACCTGGTACTTGGTCGGGGGCAGCGGGGCGATGGTGAACGGTGTGGAGGCGCAGCCGGCGAGCAGGCTCGCGGCCAGCGCCGCTGCGCAGGGACGGGTGATCTTCATGGTGCCTCCCGAAAGATCAAGGCAATCGTTGTGGATGGGGATGCGAGGCGCCGCCGGGGCGGCCGCGGCGATTCTGCCGTGCGGCGCAGGGCGGGGCTCAGAGGGTCCGCACCAAGTCGAGCGCCTGCTCGATGCGCTCGACCGCGTGCACCGTCAGGCCCTCGACCGGCTTCTTTGGCGCGTTGGCCTTGGGCACGATGGCCACGCTGAAGCCGAGCTTGGCGGCCTCCTTCAGCCGCTCCTGCCCGCGCGGCGCGGGCCGCACCTCGCCGGCCAGGCCCACTTCGCCGAAGGTGATGAAGCCGCGCGGCAGCGGCTTGCCGCGCAGGCTGCTCTGGATGGCGAGCATCACCGCCAGGTCGGCCGCCGGCTCGCTGATGCGCACCCCACCCACCGCGTTGACGAAGACGTCCTGGTCCATGAAGGCCACACCGGCGTGGCGGTGCATGACCGCCAGCATCATCGCGAGGCGGTCGCGGTCCAGGCCCACCGAGAGCCGCCGTGGGCTCGGGCCCCCGGAGTCGACCAACGCCTGGATCTCCACCAGCATCGGGCGTGTGCCTTCCAGCGTGACCAGCACGCAGGAGCCGGCCACCGGCTCGCCGTGCGTCGACAGGAAGATCGCGCTCGGATTGGCCACGCCCTTCAGGCCTTTCTCCGTCATCGCGAAGACGCCGATCTCGTTGACCGCACCGAAGCGGTTCTTGATGGCGCGCACCAGGCGGAAGCTCGAATGCGTGTCGCCCTCGAAGTACAGCACCGTGTCGACGATGTGCTCCAGCACGCGCGGGCCGGCGAGCGCGCCTTCCTTGGTCACGTGGCCGACCAGCACGATCGAGGTGCCGCTGCTCTTGGCGATGCGGGTGAGCTGCGCCGCGCACTCGCGCACCTGCGCGACCGAGCCGGGCGCCGAGGTCAGCTCCTCGCTGTAGACCGTCTGGATGGAGTCGATCACGCACACCGCGGGCTGCTCGGACTCGATGGTGGCGCCGATCTTCTCGAGGTTGATCTCGGCGACCACGCGCACCTGCGAGCCATCGAGCCCCAGGCGGCGCGAGCGCAGCGCCACCTGCGCACCCGACTCCTCGCCCGTCACGTACAGCGTGGGAACCGTCTTCGAGAGTGCGTCGAGCGCCTGCAGCAGCAGCGTCGACTTGCCGATGCCCGGGTCACCGCCGATCAGCACCACGCCGCCGGCGACGATGCCGCCGCCGAGGACACGGTCGAGCTCCTCGATGCCGGTGGGCCGGCGGTCGACGTCGGTGGCCTCGATCTCGGAGAGGGTCGCCACCGGCTGCGGGGCCGCCAGCGACTGGAAGCGGTGTTGCTTCGAGCCGCCCTCGGCCACGCCTTCGACCAGCGTGTTCCAGGCGTTGCAGTGCGGGCACTTGCCCAGCCACTTGGGGCTGGTGCCGCCGCATTCACTGCAGGTGTAGACGGATTTGGTTTTGCTCACCCGGGCACTGTAGCCGCCCGGGTGGCTCGCCCCGTGAGCCTGCGCAGGCCGCGCCCCAGAAGCCGGCCCAGCCGCTGCTGCCATGACGGGTCGCGCTCGAAGCGCAACCACACCTCGTGCTCGGCCTCGATCAGCGTGCGGCGTTCGCGTCGCAGTTCGAAACATTCGCCGTGGCGGAGGAAGTGATCCTCCAGGTCGTGCTGCTGCGTGACCCACACCCGCCCGCCGCCCACGACGCGCACCCGCGCCGGGGCCTGCTGCCAGGCGAGCACTTCGCCGGCCTGCAGGCGAAGGGTGACGGGGGGTGTGAAGCGGACCATGGCGTTCTCCTGTCTCGTGGGATTCCAGTGTGCGCAGCCACCGGCGGCGGCGCCATATCCAGCCTTGCCACAACTTCATCGGCACAGATCGGTCGGGCGCGATCTGTATTGGTGACAAGAAGAGGGCTCTGTATCTGTCACGTCCCGAGGCCAATCGTCAGAATGGCCGCATGAATGCTCCCGCCGACCCCGGACTGCCGCTCTACACCCGCGTGGCGGGCGAGCTCGCGCAGGCCATCCAGGCCGGCAGCCTGCGCCCGGGCGACCGCCTGCCTTCCGTGCGGATGTTGTGCCAGCAGCATGGGGTGAGTCCGTCGACCGTCACGCAGGCCTACCGCTGGCTGGAGAACCAGCGCCTCGTCGAAGCGCGGCCGAAGTCGGGCTACTTCGTCGCCGCGCGCCACGCGCCGCTGCCCGAGCCCGAGCTCGACACCCGCATGAGCAGCGCCGGTTTCGTGACGCCCGACGACCTCACGCGGCAGTTCCTCTTCGGCAACGACGACCCCGAGGCCGCGCCCTCGTTCTGCCCGCTGCCGGCGCGCGAGATCCTGCCCGAGGCCAAGCTGCGCCAGCTCACCGCCAAGCTGAACCGGCTGCACCCGGAATACGCCTCGCGCTACAGCATCACCGGCAGCTTGAACCTGCGGCAGGAGATCGCCCGCCGCAGCGTGAGTGCCGGCGTGCGCCTTCGTCCGGAGGAGATCATCCTCACCAACGGCGGCAGCGAAGCGGTGTTCCTCGCGCTGCGCTCGGCGGCGCAGGCCGGCGACACGGTGGCGCTCGAATCGCCCACCTACTGGATGCTGCTGGAAATCATCCGCACCCTCGGCATGAAGTCGATCGAGATCCCCACGCACCCGCGCGAAGGCATCTCGGTCGAGGCGCTCGACCTGGCCACACAGCGGGCCGGCGCGGTGCGGGCCTGCGTCGTGGTGCCCAACTTCCACAACCCGCTGGGCAGCCTGATGCCGGTGGCCAACAAGCGCCGCCTGGTGTCGCTCGCGCACGAGCGTGGCATCACGCTGATCGAGACCGACATCTACGGCGAGACCTATTTCGGCGAAGAACGCCCGCCGGTGCTCAAGTCATTCGACACGCACGACGACGTGATCCTGTGCTCGGCCTTCACCAAGACGGTGGCGCCGGGCTACCGCGTCGGCTGGATCGCACCCGGCCGCCACTTCAAGACGGCGCAGTCGCACAAGTTCCACACCTCCATCACCGGCGCGATGCTGCCGCAGGAGGTGATCGCCGAGTTCATCCGCGATGGCGGCTACGACCACCACATGCGCAAGCTGCGCGCCGCGCTCAAGCAGCAATGCGCCCAGATGGTGGATGCGGTGACGCGCCTGTTCCCCGCGGGCTGCAAACTGAGCGTGCCGCAGGGCGGCCTGATGCTGTGGGTCGAGATGCCGCACAGCGTGGACTCGCGCAAGGTCTTCGAGCGCGCGCGCCACGAGCACATCGGCTGCGCACCCGGCGCCACCTTCAGCAACAGCACCCGCTTCAACCACTTCCTGCGCCTGCACTACGGCGACCCCTGGTCGCCGCGGCACGAGGCGCACCTCCGCCGGCTGGGCCAGATCGTGGCCGAAGAAGCCGAGCGTGGCCGCGCCGCCGCCTGACCCCCACAAGAAAGACCCGCATGGAACTCACCACCTGGCTTGCCTTCTTCGCCGCCTCCTGGGCCATCAGCATCTCGCCCGGCGCGGGCGCGGTGGCCGCGATGAGCGCCGGCCTCAACCACGGCTTTGCGCGCGGCTACTTCATGACGCTCGGCCTGGTGCTGGGCATCTGGACGCAGGTGCTGGTGGTGGGGCTGGGCCTGGGCGCGCTGATCGCCACGTCGTCGCTCGCCTTCGCCATCGTCAAGTGGCTGGGCGTGGCCTACCTCGTGTACCTGGGCATCAAGCAGTGGCGCATGCCGGCCGAGCCGCTGGTGGCCGAGGTGGACGGTGCGGCGGTCGCGGTGCCGCGGCGCACGCTGGTGTTGCGCGGCTGGATGGTGAACGCGGTCAACCCCAAGGGCACGGTCTTCCTGCTCGCCGTCGTGCCGCAATTCCTCGACCTCGCCCAGCCGCTCGCCCTGCAGTACGGCGTGATCGCCGCCACCCTCGGCTTCACCGACCTGGTGGTGATGGGTGTGTACACGCTCCTCGCCGCACGCGTGCTGCGGCTCTTGAAGTCGGCCCGGCAGATGCGCCTGATGAACCGCACCTTCGGCAGTCTCTTCGTCGCCGCCGGCGGCGTGCTGGCCTTCGTCAAGCGCGCCTGAGCCCGGCGCTTGATACCACCGGTCACAAGCTGACCCTCAAGCGCAGGACGGATCCACCCGACAACAAGTCGTCGCCACGGCCTGTCGGAGGTTCCCTTGTCCGCCTCGAACGCTTCCACCGCCCCCTCGGCGGTGTTCCAGACCGCCAACCCGCACGCGCTGGCGACCATCCTCGACGCTGCGCAGACGCGATCCATCATCGCCTCGCGCGACATCTTCGACCTCGGCGGCACCAAGCTCTGGGCACGCGACCAGCCGGTGTCGCAGGCCCTGCAGCGCAAGCTGATGGACCGCCAGTTGCGCCACCCGCTCGAAGCCTGCCTGCTGGCCGAAGACGGCGTGACCGCGCACTCGCTGGTGCACGCGCTCGAAGCGCTGCTCTCGCGTGATTCCGCGATCGCGCCGCTCCTGATGCCGCATGCCGCGGCGCTGCTGCGCGAGGCGCCGCACCTGCCGCTGCACCCGGTCGCCCAGTTGCTGCTCACGGCCAGCCAGGCCGCGCGCGCCGAGGCCTTTGACCACGCGGTGAAGGCGATGGCGCTGAACGGCGCGCTCTCCATCGCCCACGGCGCGAACCGGCAGGACGTGCGCCTGGCCATGCTCGCCGGCCTGCTTCACGACCTGGGCGAGATGTACATCGCGCCCGAGCACGGCGAGGCCGACATCCAGCACACGCTCGACTTCCAGAGCTACCAGCACCTGGTGGTGCATCCGCACGTGGGCCGCCTGCTGATCGACCAGCTCACCGACTACCCCAAGATCGTGGCGCGTGCCGTGGCCGAGCACCACGAGCGGCTCGACGGTTCCGGCTACCCGCACTGCCTGACGCGCGAGCAGCTCTCGCCGCAGGGCCGGCAGCTCGCCGTCACCGAGGCGGTGCTCAACGTGCTGCGCAGCGACTGCCCCGACCTCGCGCGCGCCAGCGTGGCCCTGCGCGTGGTGCCCGGCGAGTTCGACCTCAGCGTGGTCGGCCCCGTCTCGCAGGCCGCGCGCCTGCAGCCGCCGCTGCAGTCCTTCCTCACGCCTGAAGAAATCCGCGTGCGCCTGTCGCTGCTCGACGCGGCGCTGCAGACGGCGCATGCGGGCATCGTCGCGCTCGCATCGACCGCGCAGTCGCAGGCGCTGATGGATGCGCTCACGCTCGCCCAGGGCCTGCTCGCGCGCCTGCGCAAGGGCTGGGCCACGAGCGGCCTGTGGAGCGATGGCGAACTCGCGGTGCAGGACCTGGCCGAGGTCGAGGCGGTGGAGCAGGAACTGCTGTTCCGCCTGCGCGCCATCCGCAGCGCGACCCTGCTGCGCGCCGGCAAGCTGCCTGCGGGCGACCTGCAGAGCCTGCAGATATTGGGCGAGCAGCTCGGCGCCTGAACGGTTTCAGGGCGCGGCGCATCAGGCCGCACGCACGGTGACTGGACACTAGCCGTCGTGCGGCTTGGTGCGCCCCGCCTTGATGTCGCTGCGCTTTCCCTTGGCCTGCAGGCGCCGCTGCTTCGAGGCGAAGGTCGGCTTCGTCGGCTTGCGCACCCGCGGTGGCGTGGCCACGCTGTCGATCAGTTCCTGCAGGCGCTGCAGGGCCTCGGCACGGTTGGCCTCGCGGCTGCGCGACGTTTGCGCCTTGATCACGACCACGCCTTCGTCGGTGATGCGGCTGTCGCGCAGCGCGAGCAGCCGCTCCTTCACCGGCTCGGGCAGCGACGAGGCGCGCACGTCATAGCGCAGGTGTACCGCGCTCGACACCTTGTTGACGTTCTGCCCGCCTGCCCCCTGCGCGCGGATGGCGGTGATCTCCGCCTCGGCCGGATCGAGCTGCGGACGCATCAGCCGCGCAGCCACTGGCCGATCGACACCCACCCCGGCTCCCAGGCGCGCAGGCTCCAGCCGAGGGCGGCACTCAGCACCACGAGCAGCACGCCGATCAGCCAGGTCTTGCCGAGGATGTGCACGAAGGCGTCGTCCTGCGACGCGGGGCGCAGCACCCGCCGCGCGATCAGCGTGCCGAAGACGAACTGCACCGCCACCTCGGCGAGCAGGCCCGCGAGGCCATCGACCAGCATCACCGGCAGCAGGCCGGTGGCGAAGAGCAGGCCCACGGCCATGAGCAGCAGGGCCGGAACGAGCAGCAGCAGGCCGGCTTCGTCGAAGCTCAGCAGGTCGGCCGAGCTGCCGAGGATGTCGCCCCAGTCGAACGATTTCTGCGCCGCCTCGCCGCGCCGCACCGGTTCCGCCGCGGCCACCCGCTCACCGAGCGAGGGGTCGTCGCGCACGGACGCGGCAAAGTGCCTCAGCCACACCTGCACGCCCAGCACCAGGCCGAGGGCGTACATCAACAGCGCGCTCATCGCATAGCGTGCGGCGGGCAAGGTGACGTCGAACACGTGCAGCAGCGTCCAGCTGCTGGCCAGCCCGACCGCGAGGCACCACGCCGTCAGCAGCCACCCATGCCAGCGCAACCGGCGCCGTGTGCGTGGGTGCAGCGCCCTCAGGCTCATGCCGCGTGCATGGGCACGCGTGGCGCCACGGCACACATCAGCTCATAGCCGATGGTCCCGGCGGCCTGCGCCACCTCGTCGATCGGCAGCCTGGAACCGTTGGGCCCGAGGCCCCAGAGCGTGACCTCGCTGCCCACCTGCGCCTCGGGCACCGGCGTCAGGTCGACTGCGATCATGTCCATCGACACACGTCCCACCGTGCGCGTGCGCACGCCGTTCACCAGCACCGGCGTGCCGGTGCCGGCGTGGCGCGGGTAGCCGTCGGCATAGCCGCAGGCCACGATGCCGATGCGCATGGTGCGGTCGGCCACGAAGCTGCTGCCGTAGCCCACGGTGTCGCCCGCCTGCAGCGACTGCAGGCCGATCAGGCGCGAGCGCAGGGTCATCGTGGGCTGCAGGTCCCACTGCGCGACGGTGTGATGCGGGAAGTCGGGCGAGGAGCCGTACAGCATGATGCCGGGGCGTACCCAGTCGCCGCGCAGGCCGGGCTGGCGCGCCGCATAGCGCAGCGTGGCCGCGCTGTTGCAGAGCGAGCGTTCGCCGGCGAGGTCGTGCGTGGCGGCCTCGAAGGTGTCGATCTGGTGCTGGACGCCGCGGGCGGACGCCGGGTCGGCATCGGCGTCGGACAGGTGCGTCATCAGCGTGATCTCGTCCACCTGGGTCAGCCCCGAGAGGCGCTGCCACGCGTGGCGGAAGGCCGAATGCGTGAAGCCCAGCCGGTTCATGCCGCTGTTCATCTTCAGGTAGACGTGGTGCGGCCAGGTGGTCTTGTGCGTGGCCAGCCAGTCGATCTGCGACTCGTGGTGCACCACGTGCCAGAGGTTCAGGCGCGAGCAGAGCTCGAGGTCGCGCGCTTCGAAGCAGCCTTCCAGCAGCAGGATGGGCCCCCGCCAGCCGAGCGTGCGGATGCGCTCGGCCTCGGCCAAGTCGAGCAGGGCAAAACCGTCGGCCGACTGCAGCCCGGGGTAGGCACGCTCGATGCCGTGCCCGTACGCATTCGCCTTGACCACCGCCCAGACCTTGGCGTCGGGGGCGTGGCGGCGTGCGCAGGCCAGGTTGTGGGCCAGCGCATCGGCGTGGACCAGGGCTTCGATGGGGCGCGGCATGAGCGGGGATTCTGCCAGCGGGGGCTGTCGTGCCTGCGTGCTATAACCCCGCCGCACCCCACGCGGCCCCTCGCAGTACGACTCGTCTCCGCCGAATGAAAAAAGGCTTCTACACGATCATGTCGGCGCAGTTCTTCAGCTCGCTGGCCGACAACGCACTCTTCGTCGCCGCCGTCGAACTGCTGAGGACCTCCGGTCAACCCGAGTGGCAGCGTGCCGCGCTGGTGCCGATGTTCGCGCTGTTCTACGTGATCCTCGCGCCGCTGGTGGGGGCCTTCGCCGATGCCGTGCCCAAGGGGCGGGTGATGTTCATCTCGAACCTCATCAAGGTGGCTGGCTGCCTGATGATGCTCTTCGGCGTGCACCCGCTCATCTCGTATGCGGTGGTGGGCCTGGGTGCGGCGGCCTACTCGCCCGCCAAGTACGGCATCCTCACCGAACTCCTGCCCAACTCGCAGCTCGTCAAGGCCAATGGCTGGATCGAGGGCCTCACCATCGCCTCCATCATCCTCGGCGTGCTGCTGGGCGGCCAGCTCGTCGGGCAGACGGTGTCGCGCATGATGCTCGGCATCGACTTCCCGCTCGTCGACACCGGCATCGACTCCGCGCCCGAAGCGGCCATCGTGTCGCTGATCGCGCTGTACGCGATCGCGGCGCTCTTCAACCTCAAGATCCCGCGCACCGAAGCACCCCTGCAGGCCATGACCGGCAGCGTGGTCGCGCTGGTGCGCGACTTCTCGAGCTGCAACGCGCGCCTGTGGGGCGACAAGCTCGGCCAGATCTCGCTGGCCACCACCACGCTGATCTGGGGCGTGTCGGGCAACTTCCGCTACATCGTGCTGGCCTGGGCCGCGGCCGCCCTCGGCTACGGCACGACCAAGGCCTCGGCGCTGGTGGGCGTGGTCGCCATCGGCACGGCGGTGGGGGCGGTGGTCGCCTCGATGCGCATGCGGCTCGACCAGGCCACCAAGGTGATCCCGATGGGCATTGCCATGGGGCTCCTGGTGATCGCGATGAATTTCATCAGCAACGTCTGGTCGGCGGCGCCCTTCCTGCTGGTCCTGGGCGCGATCGGCGGCTACATGGTGGTGCCGATGAACGCGCTCCTGCAGCACCGCGGCCACAACCTGATGGGCGCCGGCCGTTCGATCGCGGTGCAGAACTTCAACGAGCAGGCCTGCATCCTCGCGCTCGGCGCGTTCTACACCGGCATGACCAAGTTCGGCCTGTCGGCCTTCACCGCCATCACCGTCTTCGGCCTGGTGGTCGCCGGCACGATGTGGGTCATCGGGCGCTGGCACGCGAGCAACACCGTGCGCTTCAAGGACGAGGTCGACCACCTGCTGGCGCTCGCCCGCAGCGACAAGCACTGAGCGCCATGCGGGCACATCCGCGCCTTTGGGCCGTGCTGGCCCTGATGCTCAACGCCTTCGTCTGGGGCGTGTCGTGGTGGCCGTTCCGCCACCTGCAGTCGGCCGGCCTGCACCCGCTGTGGGCCACCGTGCTGATCTACCTCTTCGCGGTGGGGGTGATCGCCATCGCGCGCCCGCATGCCTTCGGCCAGGTGCTGCGCCGGCCGGTGCTGTGGGTGCTGGTCATCGCCTCGGGCAGCACCAACGCGGCCTTCAACTGGGGTGTGGCCATCGGCGACGTGGTGCGCGTGGTGCTGCTCTTCTACCTGATGCCGCTGTGGGTGGTGCTGCTCGCGCGCGTGCTGCTGCACGAGAAGCTCACCTGGCTCGCCGGTGCGCGGGTGCTGCTGGCGCTGGGCGGCGCGGCCATCGTGCTGTGGCCCGAGGACGGCAGCGGCTTTCCGCTGCCACGCTCGTTGCCCGACTGGCTGGGCGTGTGCGGCGGCTTCGCCTTCGGGCTCAACAACGTGATGCTGCGCCGCGAGGCGAAGCAGCCGGAGGAAAGCCGCGCCATGGCGATGTTCCTCGGCGGCGTGCTGGTGGCCGGCACGCTGGCCACCGTGCTCGCCTGGCGCGGCGAGGCCGCCTGGCCGCCGGCGCCCACCCTCGGCTGGGTGCCGCTCGCGGTGCTGCTGAGCGCCTTCTTCCTGGTCAGCAACATGGCACTGCAGTACGGCGCTGCGCGCCTGCCGGCCAACGTGGCCTCGGTGGTGATGCTGACCGAGGTGCTGTTCGCCTCCGTCTCGGCGCTGCTGCTGGGCGGCGGCACGATGACGCCGGCACTCGCGATGGGCGGCGGTCTGATCCTGCTGGCGGCGCTGCTGTCGACCTTGGACAGCACGCATTGAAATCGTCGACGCCCCTCAGCGCTTGCGCGTCGGGTCGACCTGGCCGAGCGCCGCGAGGAATTCGTCTTCCATCAGCGGCTTGGTGAGGTAGGCGTCGCAGCCTGCGAGGTCGCCGCGCACGCGGTCGATCGAACTCGTGCTGCCCGTGACCACCACCACCTTCGGCGCGATGCCGCCAGGGTGTTCGCGCCGCTGCTTGACGTGCTGGCACACCCCCAGGCCGTCGAGCGTGCTGTCGCCGCCGAGCTCGATGTCGACGAAGACCAGCGAGAACGACTGGGTGCCCAGCAAGGCCATCGCCTCGTCGACGGTCTGCACCGCATGCACGCGGTAGCCCAGGCCCTGCAGGCGGCTCTGCAGGAACTTGAGCGCGATGCGGCTGTCGTCGAGCACCAGCACGTCGAGTGCCGGCAGGTCGTCGGGGCCGCGCAGGGCATCGGGCGAGGACACCACCCAGTCGGTCGGCGGAGGTTCGTCGAGCAGCGCCAGGCGGGCCTCGAGCAGCAGGTCGAGCTCGCGCAGGATGTGCGTCGGCTCGATCGGGCGCGGCAGGCTGGCGGCGGCGCCGCTCGGGGCGTGCGCGCCGATGAAGATGGTGTCCTGCACGCGGTGCGCGTCGTTCACCGCGTTGAGCGCGGCCGGGCTGTCGGCATCGGCGATGACGAAATCGCTCTCCACCAGCGAGCGGCCCTGCACGTAGGCGGGAGCCCGCTGCTGGCCCAGCCGGAAGAAGGAAGCCAGCGCGCTGCGCTCGAAGTCGCTGAAGCCTTGCAGCGCGACGGTGTAGCGCATGGGAATGCGCTCGGACATGGGGACTTTCGTCGTGGCGGTGGCCGATGTTCGGCGCCGCGCCGGGGAGCGTCAACCCTGCGCAGCGTCGGACGGGCGGCGGCGCTACGATCGGCACCCACATTTGTCACACCGGCAGGAGGGTCCATGACCAGTGTTTACGACTTCGAGGCCGTTTCCATCGATGGGCAGCCCGCGCACCTGTCGACCCAGCGCGGCAAGGTGCTGCTGATCGTCAACACCGCCAGCGCCTGCGGGTTCACGCCGCAGTTCGCCGGGCTCGAGAAGCTGTGGGAGAAGTACAAGGACCGGGGGCTCGTGGTCGTCGGCTTCCCGAGCAACGAGTTCGGCGGGCAAGATCCCGGCAGCAACGACGAGATCGCGTCCTTCTGCCAGCTCAACTACGGCGTGAGCTTCCCGATGATGGAGAAGGTGAAGGTCAACGGCGCCGAGGCGCACCCGCTGTGGAAGTGGCTCACCGCCGAAGCCCCGGGCATCCTC
>DASWSY010000603.1:0-3151 GCA_036402415.1 Rhizobacter sp.
GATGGAGTCGGGCGAGGTCACGATGAGCGGCGAGGCCTCGGCCCTGCTGAACGACCCGAAGGTGCGCGCCGCCTACCTGGGCGAATAGCCCGCGGGCCGCGCCACGGGCGACCAAAGTCACCTCTGGCGCGGCGCCCCCACTTCTATACTTTCCAGCATTCAGGGCGTGCCTGCGCTGCGCAGGCTCATCACACGTTGGAGAGGACTTCGATGAACGCAACCCCGCTTTCCGGTTTCAAGCAGCTTGCGCTCGCCGCCGGCGTCATCGCGGTGTTGAGCGGCTGCGGCTCGACCATGCCCACGATGGGTGGCAACAAGGGCGTGGTGTCGGGCTCGGCCAGCGGCGGCACGACCGAGGGCAACAACAGCCAGCTCGAACGCTGCCCCGAGACGCTCGGCACCGTGGCCATCGACGAAGACTCCCAGGCTCCCTGGTACTACGAACTGCGCCGCAACAGCCTCGGCTCCACCGTGCCGGTGCTTCGCCTGATGATCCAGCAGAGCAACTGCTTCGTGATCGTCGAGCGAGGCCGTTCGATGAACAACATGATGCGCGAGCGCCAGCTCGAGTCGAGCGGCGAAATGCGCCAGGGCAGCAACTTCCAGAAGGGCCAGATGGTGGCGGCCGACTACACCATGCAGCCGTCGATCCAGTTCTCGGGCCGCACGGGTGGTGCGGCGGCGGGCCTCCTGACCGGGCGCCTGGGCGCGCTGGGTGCGGTGGCCGGCAACATCAAGCGCAACGAGGCCTCGACCACGCTGCTGCTGATCGACAACCGCTCCAGCGTGCAGATCGCGGCGGCCGAAGGCACGGCCGGCAACTTCGACTTCGGCCTCTTCGGTGCGGGCTTCCTCACCGGGCTGGCCGGGGGCGGGGGCGGCTATTCGAACACGCCGCAGGGCAAGGTGATCGTGGCGGCGTTCGCCGATTCGTTCAATCAGATGGTCAAGTCCCTGCGCAGCTACAAGGCCCAGACGGTCAAGGGCGGCCTGGGCACCGGCGGCCGGCTGGGCGTGGACGGCGGCAGCACGCCGGCGTCGAAAGAGCTCAAGAAGTAAGCCCGCGGTGTCGAGGGCGCCTCAATCGACCTTCGCCCCCGACGCCTTCACCACCTTCTCGTACTTCGCGTTCTCGCGCCGCACGAAGTCGCCGAACTGCTGCGGCGTGAGCGGCATCGCCTCGGCCATCAGCGTGCCCAGTCGAGCCTGCAGTTCGGGTGACGCGAGGGCGTCGGTGAAGGCCTTGTTCAGGCGCTGCGTCTGATCGGCCGGCAGCCCGGCCGGGCCGAAGAGGCCGAACCAGGTGTTCACGTCGAAGCCGGCGAGCGTCTCGGCGATGGTGGGCAGCTCGGGCATGGCCTTGGCCCGTCGGGCGGTGGTCACCGCCAGCGCCTTGAGCTTGCCGGCCTTGATGTTGGCCGAGGCGCTGGCGAGGTTGTCGAAGGTGAGGTCCACCTCTCCCGACAGCAGCGCGAGTTGCGCCGGGTTCCCGCCACCGTAGGGGATGTGGACCATGAACAAGCCCGCCTGCGACTTGAACATCTCGCCGGCCAGATGGCCGGCGCTGCCGTTGCCACCCGAGCCGTAGTTGAGCTTGCCGGGGTTGGCTTTCGCGTAGGCCACGAGGTCGGCGACGTTTGCGATCTTCAGGCGCGCCGCGGTCTGCGGGTTCATCACCAGCACGTTGGGCACCTGCGCCACGCCGGTGAGCGGCGTGAAGTCGCGCAAGGCGTCATAGGGCATGCGGGTGTAGAGCCAGGGGTTGATGGCATGCGTGGCCACCGCGCCCATCACGATCGTGTGGCCGTCGGGGGCGGACTTGGCGACGAGGTCGGCGCCGAGGTTGCCGCCGGCGCCGGGCTTGTTGTCGACGATCACCGTGCCCAGGCTGTCCTTGGCCTTGTCGGCCAGGGCGCGCGCCACGATGTCGAGCGGCCCACCCGGCGGGTAGGGCACCACGAGGCGGATCGGCTTCGGGCTCTGCGCGAACGCGGGGCTGCAGGCCGAAGCCAGCGCGGCGAGGGTGAAACGACGACGGGAGAGCTCAGTCACCATGTTTGTCGGCCTCTGAAGTGAAGCTGTCTGCGAAGAATTCATCGAGGGGCAGGTTGCAATGCGCGACGAAGTCGCGCTGCGCCGAGTCGACCATCACCGGTGCGCCGCACGCATACACCTGGTGGCCAGAGAGATCGGGCAGGTCCGCCATCACCGCCTGGTGCACGAAGCCCGTGCGGCCGGTCCACTGGTCTTCGGGCTTCGCATCCGACAGCACCGGCACGTAGCGCAGATTGGGCATCACGCGCGCCGCCTCCACGCACCAGGCATGCATGTACAGGTCGGCGAGGCTGCGGCAGCCCCAGTACAGCGCGGCGGGCCGCGTGATGCCCTTGGCCTGCATGTGCTCGATGATCGCCTTCACCGGCGCGAAGCCGGTGCCGCTGGCGAGCAGCACGATGGGCTTGTCGGTGTCCTCGCGCAGGAAGAAGCTGCCGAACGGGCCTTCCAGGCGAAGGATCTCCTTTTCCTTCATCGCACCGAACACGTGGTCGGTGAACAGGCCGCCCGGCATGTGGCGGATGTGCAGCTCGATGCCCGGCTTGTCGCGCTGCGCACTCGGCGCATTGGCCATGCTGTAGCTGCGCCGGGCTCCGTCTTTCAGGATGAACTCGATGTACTGGCCGGCGCGGTATTGCAGCGTGTCGTTGGCAGGCAGCTGCAGCTGGAGCACGGCGACGTCGGGTGCGGGCCGCGTCATCGTCGTGACGCGGCACGGCATCTTGCGCACCGGGAATTCGCCGGCCCCCGCGACGGTGCGGGCTTCGAGCACGATGTCGGTCTGCGGTGCGGCGCGGCAGGTGAGGGTGTAGCCGGCCTCTTCTTCAGCCGGCGTGAGCGCCTTGACCTGATGCGTGCCGTGGATCACGCGGCCTTCGAGGAGCTTGCATTTGCACGAGCCGCAGGCGCCGTCCTTGCAGCCATAGGGCAGGCCCACGCCCTGGCGGATGGCCGCCAGCAGGATGGGCTCGTCGCGGTCGACCGAGAAGCTCACGCCGCTCGGCTGCACCGTCACTTTGAACGTCATGGGATAACCTCGTCTGAACCCTTCCGCCGAGTGTCGCGAGAAGGACCTGCAATTTTGCCCGCTCCCCCA
>DASWSY010000604.1:0-4182 GCA_036402415.1 Rhizobacter sp.
AGGATGGATGCAAACATCTGGGCCTCCTTGGGGATTCGTCTGGTTGCCGCGCGGCCGGTGCCGCCGACAGCACAGGAGATGTGAACCCGCCGCGGGATTTCAAGACCCCTTTTTTCCACCCCGTTCGCGGCGCCCGGGCGGCGGTTCGCGGCGCGGAAGCGGCGCTTCGTCGCGCCACGGTGGCCGCGCGGCCGCCGCCTGCCGACCATCGGCTCCTCACTTCACTCCAGAGAGGACCCGACCATGAAACCCGCTCACCTGCTCGCCATCGCCCTCGCCGCCGCCAGCACCGGCGGCACGGCCGCCGCGCTCACGCTCACCGTGGAGATCACCGACGCGCGCTCCACCCAGGGCAGCCTCAACGCCGCGCTCTACGGCTCCGACACCACCTGGCTCGACGTGGCCAGCGCGGTGCAGGTGCAGAAGGTGGCCGTCGCGCCCGAGAAGACGGTGCTCGTCTTCAGCAACCTCGCGCCGGGCCGCTATGCGCTCTCGGGCTACCACGACGAAAACGGCAACGGCAAGCTCGACACCAACGTGCTGGGCATGCCCACCGAACGCTACGGCTTCACCGGCAGCGGCGGCATGATGGGCCCGCCGTCCTTCGACAAGGCCGCCGTCGACGTGCAGGCCGACACCACCGTGCGCGTGACGCTGCGCTGAAGGAGACGGCCATGCAAGAGACCCTCCTTCAGCCCCATCGTCGCGAGGCGCTGCAGCGCCTGGCCGGCGCCGGTGCCCTGGCCCTGGCCGGAAGCGGCCTGCCCCTGGCCGCGCGGGCCGACGCCGCCACCGCAGACGCCTTCGAATCCCGGCGCGCCCGTCAGCCCTGGACGCAGGCCTTCGTCGGCGTGCAGGACGACGTGCCGCCCATGCCGATGACGCTGCGCGGCACGCTGCCGCCCGCGCTGCACGGCGCCTTCTTCCGCAACGGCCCGGCCCGGCACACGCTCGGCGGCATGCGCTACCACCACTGGTTCGACGGCGACGGCCTGCTGCAGCGCTACACGCTCGGCGCGGGCGGCATCACGCACCAGGGCCGCTTCGTGCGCACCGAGAAGTTCAACGTCGACACCGCGGCCGGCCGGCCGATGAGCTCGGGCTTTGCGACCGTGGTGCCGAACGCCGCGCCGCCCACCGGACCCGATTCGCTCAACGTGTCGAACACCAGCGTGGTGTGGCACGGCGGCGAGCTGATGACGCTGTGGGAAGGCGGCTCGGCCTACCGCATCGACGAGAAGACGCTCGCGACCCGCGGCGTGAAGACCTGGTCGCCCGACTTCGCCGGCGTGCCCTTCTCGGCCCACCCGCGCATCGAGCCCGACGGCACGCTGTGGAACTTCGGCGTGAGCGCCATGGCCGGGCGGCTGGCGATCTACCGCGTGCGGCCCGACGGCGTGCTCGCCACCGCCACCACGCTGCCGGTGCCGCAGGTCGCCATGGTCCATGACTTCGCGGTGACGCAGAAGCACCTGGTCTTCCTGCTGCCGCCGCTCGTCTTCGAGGGCGACCGCATGGCGTCGGGCCAGAGCTTCCTCGACAGCCACGTGTGGAAGCCGCAGCTCGGCCTGCGCGTGCTGGTGCTGCCCAAGGACGCGCTCGACCGGCCGCAGTGGTTCGAGCTGCCGGCCGGCTTCGTCTTCCACGTCGGCAATGCCTGGGAGGACCGGGACGGCGTGATCCGCCTCGACTGCATGCGCGCGAGCGACGCCTGGAACGCCACCACCGGCCTCAAGGAACTGATGCGCGGCCGCTTCGTCATCGAGGAGTTCGCACAGCTCACGCTGATCGAGCTCGACCTGCGCGCCCGGCGGGCGCGGCAGCAGGTGCTGCCCCAGCGTGCGGAGTTTCCGCGCATCGATCCGCGCCATGTGGGCCGGCGCCACCAGCAGCTCTTCGCGGCGCTGCGCCTCGCGCCCGGTGACAGGCCGGGCTACGACGCGGTGATGCGCCACGACATCGGCCGCGGCACGACCGACCACTACCGCTACGGGGCCGACGTGATGGTGGAGGAGCACCTCTTCGTGCCGCGCCCCGGCAGCACGCGCGAGGGCGACGGCTGGCTGGTGGGCACCGCGCTCGACCTGGCGCAGGGCCGCACGCTCTTCTCGGTGTTCGAGGCGTCGCGCCTGGCCGACGGGCCGGTCGCGCAGGCCGAGATGCCGCGCCTGATGCCGGCCGGCCTGCACGCCATCCACGTGCCGGGCTGACGCACGAGGCGGGGCTCAGCGCACGGTCTTGACCGTCTGCCCCGCCTTCGGCTCGGCCGAGCCGCCATACGCGCCGTTGAGCAGCCGCAGGCGCGACTCGGCCAGGTCGGGCAGCGGGAAGCTCTTCGCCAGCTCGGCAAAGCCGCCGCGCGGGAAGCTCACCGTCTTCACCTCCCACGGCCTTGCCGCGGCGCGGTCGGCGGCGGTGATGGGGCGGAACGAGTTCTCGGCTTCCGCCATCTGCCCGCTCGCACGCTGCAGCGCCGCGGCGTCCTTCGCGGCGTACTGCATCAGGTACTGGCGGTTGCCCGGCCCGGCCACCAGCGTGAGCCGCACCTGCGCCGGCTGGCCTTGCGAGTTGCGCACCGTGCCGACGAAATGCGTGGCGCTGAGGCCGTTCAGGCTGCGCCGCTCGGTGCGGCCGTCCACCGGCTTGATGGCGTTGCGGATGATCTCCTCGTGCGTGCTGCCGGCGTTCGGCGGCACGAGCTTCACGATCAGGCCCGCGCTGCCTTCGCCGTTCACGAGCGCGATCGCCTCGGCGCTGTTCTGCACCTTCCAGCCCTGCGGCGCGGTGAGCGCGATGCCCAGGGGCTCGTGGTAGAAGTTGCGCCCGCGCACCACGCCCTGCTCGCGGCTGTCGCCGAAGGTCATGCCGTCGACGGCCTGCAGGTAGCGGCTGCGTGCGTCGTCGCCGTACTGGCCCGAGTACCTGGCGGCGAAGGCCTTGATGTCGGCCAGGCGCTTGTCGTTGGCCGGGTGCGAGGCGAACCAGTTCGACGCCGAGGGCTCGGGCTTGCCTTCGGCCTTGGCGGCTTCGGCGGCGAAGCTCTCCTGGTTCTTCAGCACTCGGATGACCTCGACCATGTTCTGCGGGTTGTAGCGGTTGCGGGCCAGGTACTCGGCGCCGAGCTGGTCGGCCTGCGTTTCCTGCTCGCGGCTGTAGGACGCGATGTAGCCGGCCGCGGCCGTCTGCGAGACCTGGCTCGCGAGGTCGGTGGCACCGCCCACGCCCGCGCCTTCGAGCACCGCGCCGAGCACGGTGGCTGCCAGCACACCGATGCCGGCCCGCTGCTGGCGCGTGGCGCGCTGCGCCCCGTGGCGGGCCGTCACGTGGCCGATCTCGTGGCCGATCACGCCGGCGACTTCCGCCTCGCTGTCGAGGTAGGCCATGATGCCGCGCGTCACGTAGACGTAGCCGCCCGGCAACGCGAAGGCGTTGATCTCCGGGCTGTCGAGCACGGTGAAGGTCCACTTGAGGTTCGCACGGTGCGACTGCGCGGCGAGCTTCTGGCCGATGTCGTTGACGTAGGCCTGCAGCCTGGTGTCGGGGTAGACGCCGTACTCCTTCAGCACCTCCTCGTGCGCCTTCCTGCCCTGGGCGATCTCGTCGGCCTCGCTCATCACCGAGCGTTCGGTCTGGCCGGTGACGGGGTTGACGACGTTGGTGCCGCAGCCCGCGATGAGGGCGGCCGACAGGAGCACGGGCAGAACGGAACGCAAGCGCATGGGCAACACCTTTCTTGTGTTCTTGGGGGACGAGAGCGTAAACCAGCAAACATGCGGACGCCGGCAAGCCGCGTTCCCGGTAAGGTGGCCCGACATTCGAGGAGGTGACCATGGCCGATGCCGCACACGTCTCCAACCGCTACCCGCTTGGCGTGCTCTTCGTGCACGGCATCGGCGAGCAGCCGATGGGTGACACGCTGAAGAACGTGGTCGACCCGCTGGTGCGCAGCCTCGACCTGTGGGTGCACGGCGCCGCGCGCTGCCGCGCCCTGTCGCTGGGCGAGGAGCTGGCGCTCGCCTGGGCCGAAGCGCTGCCGCCCGGAACGGGCGGGCCCGACCGGCACGCCGCCCTGCGCGAACAGGTGTTCGAGATGGCGCTCTCGGTGGACTGGCCCTCGGCCGCGGGCCCGCGCGAGGTGCCGTGGGTGAGGCCCGAAACCCCCTGGTCGGGCGCCGCGGTCCT
>DASWSY010000605.1:0-10626 GCA_036402415.1 Rhizobacter sp.
GAGCATCCTCGAACGCCAGGACCCTGACGTCTTTCACGCCATCCAGGGCGAGCGCCGCCGCCAGCAGACCGGACTCGAGTTGATTGCGTCCGAGAATTACACGAGCCCCGCGGTGATGGCGTGTCAGGGCTCGGCACTCACCAACAAGTACGCCGAGGGCTACCCCGGCAAGCGCTACTACGGCGGCTGCGAATACGTCGACGTGGTGGAGCAGCTCGCCATCGATCGCCTGAAGCAGCTCTTCGGCGCCCAGTTCGCCAACGTGCAGGCCAATTCCGGCTCGCAGGCCAACCAGTCGGTCTTCTTCGGCCTGCTGCAGCCGGGCGACACCATCATGGGCATGAGCCTCTCCGAAGGCGGCCACCTGACGCACGGCATGCCGCTCAACATGAGCGGCAAGTGGTTCAAGGTCGTGAGCTACGGTCTCGACAAGAACGAAGCCATCGACTACGACGCGATGGAGCGCCTGGCCCACGAGCACAAGCCCAAGCTCATCATCGCCGGCGCCTCGGCCTACAGCCTGCGCATCGACTTCGAGCGCTTCGCCAAGGTGGCCAAGGACATCGGCGCCTACTTCATGGTCGACATGGCGCACTACGCCGGCCTCATCGCTGCCGGCGTGTACCCCAACCCCGTGCCGCACGCCGACGTGGTCACCTCCACCACGCACAAGAGCCTGCGCGGCCCGCGCGGCGGCATCATCCTGATGAAGGCCGAACACGAGAAGGCGATCAACAGCGCGATCTTCCCCGGCCTGCAGGGCGGCCCGCTGATGCACGTGATCGCGGCCAAGGCCGTGGCCTTCAAGGAGGCGCTGAGCCCCGAGTTCAAGGCCTACCAGCAGCAGGTGGTGAAGAACGCCGCCGTGCTGGCCGACACACTCACCCAGCGCGGCCTGCGCATCGTCTCGGGCCGCACCGAGAGCCACGTGATGCTGGTCGACCTGCGCCCGAAGAACCTGACGGGCAAGGAAGCCGAGGCCATCCTGGGCCAGGCCCACATGACCTGCAACAAGAACGGCATCCCCAACGACCCGCAGAAGCCGATGGTCACGAGCGGCATCCGCCTCGGCTCGCCGGCCTTCACCACGCGCGGCTTCAAGGAAGAGCAGGCCCGCATGACCGCCAACCTGATCGCCGACGTGCTGGACAAGCCGCACGACGAGGCGAACATCGCGGCGGTGCGCGCGAAGGTCACGGCACTGACCCGCGAGTTCCCTGTCTACAAGTAAACCGAGAAGGGGTCGCGCAGCGACCCCGCCCTCGTTCTTGGCGAAGCCGCCACCGGAGCCGCATGCGCTGTCCCTTCTGCTCCCACGAAGACACCCAGGTCGTCGAGACGCGCGAGTCCGACGAGGGTGACGTCGTGCGCCGGCGCCGGCGCTGCCAGAGCTGCGACAAGCGCTTCACCACCTACGAGCGCGCCGAAATCGCACTGCCTTCCGTCGTCAAGAAGGACGGCACCCGCGCCGAGTTCGACGTAAGCAAGATCCGGGCGTCGATGACGCTCGCGCTGCGCAAGCGCCCGGTGAGCGTGGAGCAGATCGACGCCGCGATCGAGCGCATCCAGGACAAGCTGCTCAACAGCGGCGCCAGGGAAGTCGCGTCGACGAAGCTGGGCGAGCTGGTGATGCGCGAGCTCAAGCGAATCGACAAGGTTGCCTACGTGCGCTTCGCCTCGGTGTATCGCAGCTTCGAAGACGTCGACGAGTTCCGGCAGCTGATCCGGGACATCTGAGTCCTGCTCCCCCGGCCGGGGGCCCACCCCAGGGGCCCTGGTTTTCCCTCTCGCGGTGGAAGCCACGCCGCGCTGCCTTTCCTAAAGTGCCTGCCATACCAAGCACAGAGGGAGGGAACCATGAGAACCGGGAGCGCCGCGGCACGCGGCTTCACCTTGATCGAGATGATGGCGACCGTCGCGGTGGCCGGCGTCGTGATGACGGCCGCGGTGCCGTCGCTGCACGGGTGGGTCGACCAGCAGCGCCTCAAGGGCGTGGCCGGCGAGTTGTCGAGCGACCTGCAGCATGCGCGCACCGAGGCGCTGCTGCGCAACGAAGGCGTGCGCATCAGCTTCGGCGGCAACGCCTGCTACGTCGTGCACACCGGCGCCGCCGACCGCTGCCGCTGTGACGCCGATGGCAGCGGCCGCTGCGACGACGGCACGGCGCCGATCAAGACGGTGGCGCTGCCCACGGCCCGCGGCATCGCGCTGCAGGCCAACGTGCGCTCGGTGCTCTTCGCGCCCGAGCACGGCACCGCCACGCCCGCAGCCACGCTGCGCCTGCAGGGCGCGCAGGGCCGCACGGTGCAGCACACGGTGAACCTGATGGGCCGCGTGCGTTCGTGCGCGGCGCAGGGCGCGGTCACCGGCTACAGCGCCTGCTGAAGGGAGCCGACATGTCACGCCTCCAGCACGGCTTCACCCTGATCGAAATGATGATCGCCGCCGCCGTCGTCGGCATCCTGGCGAGCATCGCGGTGCCGAATTTCCAGGCCCCACTCCAGAAGGCGCGGCGCAGCGACGGCATCACCGCGCTGCTGCAGTTGCAGATGACGCAGGAGCAATGGCGCTCGGGCCACACGCGCTATGCAAGCCTGGCCGAGCTGCGCGCGCCAGCCACCTCGGGCCTGCGCTACTACACGCTCGAGGTGGTGGACGCCACCGCGAACGGCTACACGCTCGTGGCCACCGCCACCGGCGCGCAGGCCAGCGACCGCGGCTGCCGGGTGCTGCGGGTCACCATCGCAGGCGGCCAGGCCACCCGCTCTTCGGGCCCGGACGAGCGCGGCGCCAACGCCGAGGCCGACAACCGCCGCTGCTGGGGGCTCTGACATGCTCCGCCAACAACGAGGCCTCACCCTGGTCGAGCTGATGGTGGGCATGGCCATCGCCCTGCTGCTCACCGCGGTCGCCCTGCTGGCGATGAGCCAGCACCTGCGCGAGAACCACCGCCTGCTGGTCGAAGCACGCCTCACCCAGGACCTGCACGCCACGCTCGACCTCATCTCCCGCAACCTGCGCCGCGCCGGACCACTCGCGGTTCAGCCGGACGGAGTGCGTTTCACCCATGCCGGCCACACCGACGAACTGGCCTATCGGCTGCAGGACGGCATTGTCAGCATGAAGATCGGCGACGGCCACTGGCAGGCCCTCAACGACGCCCAATCCCTGCGCGTGACGGCGCTGCGCTTCGTGCCGCGCAGCCACGAGATCGTTCTCGCCGGCGCATGCCGGCAGGCCTGCGAGCCCGAGGCCGCGCTGTGCCCGCCGCGACAGCACTTGCGCAGCGTCGAGCTGGAGCTGACCGCCCGCGCCGTGCACGACGCAAGCTGGACGCGCACCACCACGCGGCAGGTGCCCCTCCACGACGCGCTGACCGGCGCGTGCCCTGCATGAAGCCGCCCATGAAGACCCAACGCGGCGCGGCCGCCCTTCCCATCACGCTCGTGCTGTCGTTCGCCGTGCTGCTGGCCGTGGCCTTCGCCAACCGCAGCGTGCTGCTGCAGGTGCGCACTTCGGTGCACCAGCTTCACAGCGCGCAGGCCCATGAAGCCGCACAGGCCGGCCTGGCGTGGACGCTGGCGCAGCTCAACCAGGTGGCACCGATCGGCGACGACTGCCAGCCATCGAACGAAGACGGCGCCAGCACCCTGCACCAACGTGCCCAACTCGGCCCGCTGCAGGCGAGCTGCGTCGCCGAACCCCTGGGCTGGTCCTGCATCTGTCCGGCCAGCGGCGCGACCCTGCCGGCGCCGGACGCCGAGGCCGCATCGTTCCAGGCGAGCCTGACGCCCGACCCGGTGCAGCCAGAGCGCTGGCAGCTCGCCGTCACCGGCCGCAACCGCGGGAGCGACCGACCGATCCGGTTGCAGATGAGCCTCGGCCGCCTGCCGGGACTGGACACGCTGCCCAGCGCCGCGCTGGCGGTGCGGGGCAGCGTGAGCTTCAGCGCCGAGGCCACGCTCACCCACACGGACCCTGCCTCCGGCGGCGTCACGCTGCACAGCGGCGGCGCGGCCGAGGGGCCGCTGCTGCGCGTCCTCAGCACGCCGGGCACGCCTTCGCGTGCCTCCATCCTGCGGCACGACGCCGCGCTGGCCAGCCTGAGTGCGCCAGGACTCCACGCCAGCGTCTTCCGCATGGACGCCGCCACCTGGCGCGACCAGCCCGGCGTCGCCAGGGTGTCGTGCCACCAGCCCTGCGACGAAGCCCTCGTCGCCGCGGCGCGCCAGCACACCCGCATCGCGCTCGACGGCGGGCTGCGCCTGGCCACGCCCCTGGCCCTCGGCACGCCGGCACGTCCGCTGCTGCTGGTGGTCGACGGACCGGTGGACGTGGCCGCCGCGGCGACGCTGCACGGCTTCGTCTACGCCCGCCATCCGCAGTGGACCACCAGCGCCGGGCTCACCGTGCGCGGCGCAGTGATCGCCGAGCACGACCTCCGGGTCGACGGGCCCCTGCACCTCCACCACGACGCCGCCGTGCTGCAGGCGCTGCAGCAGCGCAGCGGCACCTATGCCCCCGTCAGCGCGAGCTGGCGCGACCTGTGAGCCACCGATGAACCGATTCCCACACCAGCGGGGCGCCAGCCTCGTCGAAGGCCTGGTCGCACTGCTCGTGCTCTCGCTCAGCCTCGTCGCCACCGTGCGCCTGCAGACCTGGCTGCGCCAGCACAGCGACCTGGCACGCGAGCGCAGCGAGGCGGTGCAGCAGGCGCAGCAGGTGCTCGGCGGCCAGCGCGGATTCCACGACCTCGCCGCGTTCGACCAGCCGCCCTCCGGCGAGGCCGTGGTCGGCACGCGCACCACGAGCTATCGCGTGCAGCACGAGACGAGCACCGAGCACGGCCTCAAGACCGGCCAGGTGACCGTGCTCTGGCAGCCGCGCGGCGGCGAGGAGCAGCGCGTGCAGATCGCGTCCAGCGTGGCGCGGCTCGCGCCGGTGCACTCCGCGCTGCTCGAGGTGCCGCCCCAGGACCGGGTGCTCGCCGGCCAACGCGTGCAGCCCACGCCGGCCGTGCCCTTGCTGCAGGGGCGCAGCCTGGTGAGGCCTTCGACCGCCAGCCCCATCGCCTGGGTGGTCGACACCACGACCGGCGAGATCCAGCAACAGTGCCGGATCGACACCATCCCGGCGCCACAGCGCGAGCTGACGGCCGCCGACCTCGCGGACTGCACGCCCCTCACGGCCCGGCTGCTGCGCGGCTTCATCCGCTTCGCGCTGTCGGCCACGCCCGACCCGCTGCGCGCCAACGACCCTCCGCTGCCGCTCTCTGTGCACGCCGCCGGCCAGCGCTGCGAGAGCGAGGCCATCGCGGCCGACGGCGAACGCTACCTTGCCTATGCCTGCGCGATCCCCCACGACACCGAGCCGAGCTTCACGCCCCAGGGTTGGTCCTTCGGCCTGAGCGCGTCGGACTTCCGGGCCTGCCGCTACCCCGGCGCAGCCCGCGCGCCGCGCAACTACCTCGTCGTTCGCGGCGACATCGCCTGCCCCCGCGCCGATCCGCCGCACAATGGCGGCCCGGTGGTCACCGTTCAGCACCAACCCTGAACCCGTGGCCACCCCGGCCACCGATGACGACACCCGACCCCACCCGCAGCGACGAACATTTCATGCGCGAGGCGCTCGCCCTCGCCACGCAGTCCATCGGCCTGTCGGAACCGAACCCGCGCGTGGGCTGCGTGATCACGAGCCCCGAAGGGCGCGTGCTGGGCCGCGGCTTCACGCAGGAGGCGGGCGGTCCGCACGCCGAGGTGATGGCCCTGCGCGACGCGGCCGCTCAGGGCCACGAGGTGAAAGGCGCGACGGCCTACGTCACGCTCGAACCCTGCTCGCACCACGGCCGCACACCGCCCTGCTGCGACGCGCTGATCGCCGCCGGCCTCGGCCGGGTGGTCGCCGCCTCGCAGGACCCGAACCCGCTCGTGGCCGGCAACGGGAGCGCACGGCTGCGCGCGGCCGGCATCGCCATCAGCACCGGGCTGCTAGCCGACGAGGCGCGCGAGCTCAACGTGGGCTTCTTCTCCCGCATGCTGCGCAAGCGCCCCTGGGTGCGCCTCAAGACCGCCATCTCGCTCGACGGCCGCACCGCGCTCGAAAACGGCAAGAGCCAGTGGATCACCGGCGAGGCCGCGCGCATCGACGGGCATGCCTTCCGCAAACGCGCCGGCGCCATCCTCACCGGCGTGGGCACCGTGCTCGAAGACGACCCGCGGCTCGACGTGCGCCTCGTCGACACCCCGAAGCAGCCGCTGCGCGTGATCGTCGACTCGCGCCTGGAGACGCCGCCCGCCGCCCGCATCCTGCAGCCGCCGGGCGCGGTGCTGCTCTACGCCGCGGTGCACGACAAGGCACGCGAGGACGCGCTCAAGGCGCGCGGTGCCGAGATCGCCTTCGCGCCCGGACCGGCCGGCAAGGTCGACCTGCCCAGCCTGCTCACCGACCTGGCGCAGCGCGGCGTGAACGAGCTGCACGTCGAGGCGGGCCACAAGCTCTCGGGCTCGTTGGTGCGCGAGCACCTGGTCGACGAACTGCTGGTGTACCAGGCCCCCACCCTGCTGGGCCTCGGCCCGGGTCTCGCGAGCTTCGGCCCCCTCGAAGACCTGGGCGATGCGCTTGCGCTACGCTTCGTCGCCATCGACCGCCTCGGCGACGACCTGCGCCTCATCGCACGCCCGCCCGGCCGCGAACACTTCTGACCCCGCTTCCACCATGTTCACAGGCATCATCACCGGCGTCGGCCGCATCACCACCGTCAAGGCCCTCGGCGCCGACGCCTCGCACGGCAAGCAGCTTGCCATCGAAACCCCGGCCGGCTACCTCGACGACGTGCAGCTCGGCGACAGCATCGCGCTCAACGGCGCCTGCATGACGGTCACGAGCTTCGACGCCGCCGCTCGCCAGTTCACCATCGACATCTCGGCCGAAAGCCTGGACAAGACCGCCGGCCTCGACCAGCCCGGCCCGGTCAACCTGGAAAAGGCCCTGCGCGCGCACGACCGCCTGGGCGGCCACATCGTGAGCGGCCACGTGGACGGCATCGGCGAGGTGAGCCACTTCGCGCCGGTCGGCGAATCGTGGGAGCTGCGCATCCGGGCGCCCAAGGCGCTTGCCAAGTTTCTCGCCTACAAGGGCTCGATCACCGTCAACGGCGTGAGCCTCACCGTCAACCGCGTGGCCGACCTGCCCGCCGGCTGCGAGTTCAGCATCAACCTCATTCCGCACACGATCGAGAACACGGCGCTCGGCGCGCTCAAGGCCGGTGCCAAGGTCAACCTCGAGATCGACCTCATCGCCCGCTACGTCGAGCGCATGCTGACTCCGGGCATTTCTGCCTGAGTTGCTGCGGGGCCGGGGCGGGCCGGGAAAACCCCGCCCACCTACAATCGCGGGATGCCCATTTCACCCGTTCCAGAGCTCATCGCCGAGCTCGCCGCCGGCCGCATGGTCATCCTCGTGGATGAAGAAGATCGCGAAAACGAAGGCGATCTCGTGCTGGCCGCCGATCACGTCACGCCCGAAGCGATCAACTTCATGGCCAAGTACGGCCGTGGCCTGATCTGCCTCACGCTCACCCGGGAACGCTGCGAGCGCCTGCGCCTGCCGCCCATGGCGCAGCGCAATGGCACGCAGCACGGCACGGCCTTCACCGTGTCGATCGAAGCCGCCACCGGCGTCACCACCGGCATCTCGGCCGCCGACCGGGCGCGCACCATCCAGGCCGCAGTGGCGAAAGATGCGCAGCCGAGCGACCTGGTGCAACCGGGCCACATCTTCCCGCTGCAGGCGAAGGACGGCGGTGTGCTCATGCGCGCCGGCCACACCGAAGCCGGCTGCGACCTCGCCGCCATGGCCGGCCTGAGCCCCGCCTCGGTGATCTGCGAGATCATGAAGGACGACGGCACCATGGCCCGCCTGCCCGATCTCGAAGTGTTCGCCAAGGAACACGGCCTCAAGATCGGCACCATCGCCGACCTCATCGGCTACCGCAGCCGCAACGAGAGCCTGATCGAGCGCGTGAGCCAGCGCCAGCTCGCCACGCCCTACGGCGTGTTCGAGGGCACCGTCTTCCGCGACCGCACCGGCGGCGTGCACCTCACCCTCGCCCACGGCCCGATCCACACCGGTGAAGAAGTGCTGGTGCGAGTGCACGAGCCGCTGTCGGTGATGGACCTGCTCGACACCGGCACCTGCGGCCATTCGTGGCCGCTGCCGAAGGCGCTGCAGACGGTGCAGCAGGCCGGCCGCGGTGTCGCCGTGCTGATGAACTGCTCGGCCGACACCAGCTCGCTGCTCACCCGCCTGGGGGCGCCGGCCGAGACCCTCGCGCCGCGTGGCCAGATGGACCTGCGCACCTACGGCATCGGCGCGCAGATCCTGCGCGAGCTGGGCGTCACGAGGATGAAGCTCCTCGGCAGCCCGCGCCGCATGCCCAGCATGACCGGCTACGGCCTGGAAGTGACCGGCTTCCTCGCCCCTGAACACTGACCCCCAAGGACCACCATGCAAGACGCTGACAAAGGCGAAGCCGCCGACCTCGACGGTACCGATCTGCGCATCGGCATCGTGCAGGCCCGCTTCAACGAGCCCCTCACGAGCGCGCTGGCCAAGGCCTGCATCGCCGAACTCGAAACCCTGGGCGTCGCGCTCAAGCACATCAAGCACGTGACCGTGCCCGGCGCCCTCGAAGTGCCGGTGGCGCTGAACGCGATGGCGCAGAGCGACCGCTTCGATGCGCTCATCGCGCTCGGCTGCATCATCCGCGGCGAGACCTACCACTTCGAACTCGTGGCCAACGAGAGCGGCCAGGGCGTCACCCGCATCGCGCTCGACCACGAGCTGCCGATCGCCAACGCCATCCTCACCGTCGAGAACGAAGCGCAGGCCTGGGCCCGTGCCGAAGAAAAAGGCCGAGACGCCGCCCGCGTGGCGGTCGAGATGGCCAACCTGCTGGAAGACCTTTCGTGACCAACGAGCCCAAGAAGGCCCCTCCCTCCAGACCCGGCGGCAAGCCGGGCGGCAAGCACGCCGGCAAGGGTGGCGCCGGCAAAGCCAACGCGCCCAAGTCGGCCCGCCGCCGCTCGCGTGAAGTGGCGCTGCAAGGCCTGTACGAATGGCTGCTCTCCGGCAGCGATGCCGGCGTGATCGACGCCCACGTGCGCGAGCAGGAAGGCTTCGACAAGTGCGACAGCGCGCACTTCGATGCCCTGCTGCACGGCTGCATCGACGAAGCGGCCGACATCGACGCGGTGCTCGCCCGCCATGTCGACCGCAAGACGTCGGAGCTTTCGCCCATCGAACACGGCGTGCTCATGATCGGCACCTACGAGCTCAAGCACTGCATCGACATTCCCTACAAGGTGGCGATCAACGAGGCGGTGGAGCTCGCCAAGAGCTTCGGCGGCACCGATGGCCACAAGTACGTGAACGGCGTTCTCGACAAGGCGGCGGTCGACCTGCGGCCGGTGGAGGTCGAGGCCTTCCGCGCCTCGCGCCGCTGAGCCGCCGGCCCATGAAGCTCGCCTCGCGGCTCGCGCACATCGAGCCCTTCTACGTGATGGAGTGCGCCAAGGCGGCCAACGAGATCGCCGCCAGCCCCCTGTGCGACCCGGCCCAGGGTGGGCGGCCGATGATCTACCTCAACATCGGCGAACCCGACTTCACCGCCCCCGCCCGGGTCCAGGAAGCCGCGCTGCGCTGCCTCTCGGCGGGGCGCACGCAGTACACCTCCGCCACCGGCCTGCCGGCGCTGCGCGAGCGGCTCAGCCAGTGGTACCACGACCGTTTCGGCCTCGACATCCCGGCGCGCCGCATCGTCATCACCGCGGGTGCATCGGGTGCGCTGCAGCTCGCCTGCCTGGCCCTCGTCGACCGTGGCGACGAGATCCTCATGCCCGACCCGAGCTACGCCTGCAACCGCCATTTCGTCGCGGCGGCCGAAGGCGTGCCGGTCATGCTGCCCTCGTCGCCGGAGCAACGCTTCCAGCTCGACGCGGCTGGCGTCGAATCCGCATGGACGCCTCGCACCCGCGGCGTGCTGCTGGCCTCACCGTCGAACCCGACCGGCACCTCGATCGCCCACGGCGAGATGGGCCGCATCGCCGAAGTGGTGCGCCGGCGCGGCGGCGTGACGCTCGTCGACGAGATCTACCTGGGCCTGAGCTTCGACGAGGCCTATGGCCGCAGTGCGCTCGAGCACGGCGACGACATCGTCTCCATCAACAGCTTCAGCAAGTACTTCTCGATGACCGGCTGGCGCCTGGGCTGGATGGTCCTGCCCGAGGCGCTGGTCGCGCCGGTCGAGAAGCTGGCCCAGAACCTCTACATCTGCGCGTCCACGGTGTCGCAGCACGCGGCGCTCGCCTGCTTCGAGCCGGAAAGCCTCGCGGAATACGAGCGCCGGCGCGGCGAGTTCAGGGCGCGGCGCGACTTCCTCGTGCCCGCGCTGAACGGCCTTGGCCTCACCGTCCCGGTCATGCCCGACGGCGCCTTCTACGCCTGGGCCGACTGCAGCGCGCACGCCAGCAGCAGCTGGGACTTCGCCTTCGATTTGATGCGTCGGGCCCAGATCGCCGTGACGCCGGGTCGGGATTTCGGCTCCCATGCCGGTGAGCGTTATCTCCG
>DASWSY010000606.1:0-6095 GCA_036402415.1 Rhizobacter sp.
CGCTGAAGGCCGACGGCGTGGCGCTCGCCCCCTACGCCGAGGCCGGCAAGGCGCTCAAGGCGCTCGGGGCGCAGGACGTGCTGCTGGTCGATCCCTCACGCGTGACGCTCGGCCTGCGCGAGAACGTGCCGCCCCCCGTGAGGGTGGTCGAGGCCATCAACCCGAGCACGCTCTTCAAGAGCCGCAAGAGCAGCACCGAGGCCGCCCACATCCGCCAGGCGATGGCGCAGGACGGGGCGGCGATGTGCGAGTTCTACGCCTGGTTCGAGCAGGCGCTCGGCAAGGAGCGCATCACCGAACTCACCATCGACGAGAAGCTCTCCGCCGCCCGCGCGAAGCGCCAGGGCTTCGTGGGCCTGAGCTTTTCCACCATCGCCGGCTTCAACGCCAACGGCGCGATGCCGCACTACCGGGCCACGCCCGAGTCGCATGCGGTGATCGAAGGCCAGGGCCTGCTGCTCATCGACTCCGGCGGCCAGTACCTCGGCGGCACCACCGACATCACCCGCGTCTGGCCCATCGGCACGCCCAATGCCGCCCAGAAGCGCGACTACACCCTGGTGCTGCGCGGCACCATCGCGCTCAGCCGCACACGCTTCCCGCGCGGCACGCTGTCGCCGATGCTCGACGCCATCGCCCGTGCCCCGCTGTGGGAACAGGGCCTCGACTACGGCCACGGCACCGGCCACGGCGTGGGCTATTTCCTCAACGTGCACGAGGGCCCGCAAAGCATCTCGAAGGCCGTGCCCTCGCCGCACATGGCGATGGAGCCCGGCATGGTGACGAGCATCGAGCCGGGCCTCTACCGCGAAGGCCAGTGGGGCATCCGCATCGAGAACCTCGTGCTCAACGTGCAAGCCGACACCGCCGAAGGCGGCCGCTTCGGCGAGTTCCTCGAATTCGAGACGCTCACGCTGTGCCCGATCGACACCCGCTGCATCGACCGCACGCTGTTGCGGCAGGACGAGATCGACTGGCTCAACCACTACCACTCGGTGGTGCGCGAACGCCTCGCGCCGCTCGTGGCGGGCGAGGCGCTGGCCTGGCTGGAGAGCCGCACGCGCCCCCTTTGAGTGGCGCGCGTGCCGGCCGCGGCAGCTACTTCACGATGACCGTGTACATGCTGGTGCCGCCGTTGTTCCAAGGCCCGAGCGACACCGTGCCCGCGTTGAAGCGCTTGCGGAAGAGGCTGAAGCTGCGCGTGACACTCGCGCTCTCGGCCTGCGTGAGGTCCGCCCCCGAATCGACCCAGCTGCTGTCCACCCACGCGGGCAGCGGCGAGCGTTTGTCCAACGCCACGTAGACATCGGCCGCCGCCGAGAGGCTGAAGCTCACGGTCGGGTTGCCGGTATAGGCCTTGGAGTCGTTGGCGGTGCGGATCCAGTTGCCGCCGGCCACCGCCGCCGGCACGGTGCTCCAGGTGTAGGTGCGGTCGCCGTAGGCCTGGTTGCCGGCCTGCAGGTTGCTGCGGATCGACCAGTCGGCCGAGTTGGCGCCGTCGTTGACGATCAGGTTCGAGATCGTCACCGCCGGCGGTGCACCGCAGCCGGTGACACGCGCCCCGCCCCAGTCGGCGTGGTCGTAGCCGACGCCGTTGCCCCCGTCGGTCACCACCAGGCGCAGTTCGGCCCGGCCGGCCACCGGCACGATGGCCGTCCTGCGCAGCGACGAGCCGGTCAGGAGACCGCTGTCGTAGGCGAGCGTGCCGTCGAGCCAGACCTGGAACACGACGCTGCCGTTGTCACCCACCTCGTCGTCGATGCCCAGGTCGGCAATGAAGCTGCCCGAGCAGGCGCGGTTGAGGTTGAAGCGGATGTCGGACGGCGCATGCACGCCGAGCCCGCGCTGGTAGGGCACGCCGCCGATCGAGATCTGCCGGCCGTCGGCCGCGCCCTGCTCGCCGTTGCTGCGGTCCACCTCATACGGCCCCCAGCCGTTGGCCGGCGTGCCGATCACCGGGAAGCTGCTCACCTGCGTGCGCGGGAAGATGTCGCGCGTGGCGATGTGCGTCGCGCCCGACGAATCGCGCACGGTCAGCGTGATGCGCAGCCACATGTTGGCTTCGCTGGCCTCGAAGTCGGGCACGGTGAAGCTGCCGCTCGCGCCCGCCACCGGGGTGATGAAGGTGTGCGCATGCGTGTCGTGCTGGAAGTCGACCTTCCAGGTGAGCGAGGCAGCCGGCAGGGTGCCGTCTTCGGGATCGGTGCCGCCGCCGCTGTAGCTGATGACGTCGCCGGTGGCGAAGCCGGTGCTGGCGCTCGGGGTGTCGATGCGTGCGGTGGGCGCGCGGTTGGTGGTCACGGTGAGCGTGCCTTCGTCGGTCGTCACGCTGCCGAAACTGTTGGTGAAGACTGCGCGGAAGCGTGCTCCGCTGTCGGCCACCTGCGGGTTCGAGAGCGTGTAGGCCCCGCCGGTGGCGCCGCTGATGTTGGCGCCGTTGCGCTGCCACTGCACCGAGGTGGCCCCGTCGGCCGCGGCGGTGAAGGTGACGGGCGTGCCGATGTAGACGGTCTGGCTCTGCGGTTGCGCGGTGATGCGTGGGGCCTGGCTGCCGGTGTAGGTGATCTTGCCCACCGTGCCGGCGCCGGGCGAGGGCGTGCCGGTGGCCTGGTTGCGCGCCAGGTAGTACATCGCGCCGCTCGGTGCGATGCCGATGTTGGTGGGGTTGCCGATGCCGCTCGCGAACACCGTGACCGCGCTCGGGTTCGACGGGTGGAACCAGCGGATGCTGCCGTTGCAGAAGTCGGCGAAGAAGAAGCGCCCCACGTACGAGGTGCCGAACTGCGGCGTCGTCGGGTTGTAGAACGCGGTGCCGGTGATGGAGCAGCCCACGCTGTGCGAATACGCATAGACGGGGTTCAGGTAGTTCGTGTTGCTGCTCGACCCTTCCACCGCCGGCCAGCCGTAGTTGCCGGCGGGCTGTCCGCGGTTGACCTCTTCCCAGCTGCCCTGCCCCACGTCACCGATGTAGGTGAGGCCGGTGCCCGGCTGGATGTCGAGCACGAAAGGGTTGCGAAAGCCCAGCGCCCAGGTCGCCTTGTAGGCGTTGGCCGGGTTGGTGAAGAAGGGGTTGTCGCTCGGGACGGTGCCGTCGGCGTTGATGCGCAGGATCTTGCCGAAGGCACTGGCGAGGTTCTGCGAGGTGGCGGTGGCCACCGGCTGCGGGCTGTCTTCGTGGTTGCCGACCGCCACGTAGAGCTTGCCGTCGATGCCGAAGCGCATCGCGCCGCCCATGTGCCACTTGGTGGCGCTGGGCACGTCGGGCAGCTCGAAGATCACACGCTCGCTGCCGGCCACCACCTGGTCGGCCGACTCGGTGACGCGGATCACGCGGTTGCGGCTCACCGTGCCCACCCGCACGGTGCAGTAGAGGTAGACGTAGCGGTTGGTGTTGAACGCCGGGTCGGGCACAACGCCCAGGCAGCCGCGCTCGTTGCTCGCGTCGACGTTGGCCACGCTGTAGAACGGCGTGGCCAGCATCGCGTCGTTCTTGATGATGCGCACGACGCCGTTCTGCTGCACCACGAGCACACGCTCGTCGGGCATCACGGCCATCGAGGTGGGGCTGGTGAGGCCGCTGGCCACCTGGCGGTCGACGAAGCCAACGGGCACGCTGGCGCCTTGCGCGGTGCCCGCCAGGGCGAGGCCCATCGCCGCAGCGGCGAACAGGCGCCGCAGGGCGCGGCCGAGGAAATTTCGGTCGAGATGAAGCACGAGGTGTCTCCTTCGTGGACGGTGTTGGGGGGGTGGGCCTTGTGGCCAGGCCCTTGCTCGATGGGGACTACTTGACGATCACCGTGTACATGCTGCCGGCCGAGGTCGACGGACCCAGGCTCACGGTGCCGGCGGGGAAGTTCCTGCGGAAGATCGTGAAGCTCTTGGGCTCGCCCTCGTTGTTGACGAGCTTCTGGCCGGTGTTGGTCCAGCCGGTCATCCACGGGCGTGCACCCACGCGGTCGTCGATCGCCACGAACACATCGGCCGCGCGGCTGATGGTGAAGGTGACGGTCGGGTCGCCGGTGTACGACTTGGAGTCGTTGGCGGTGCGGATCCAGCGCCCGCCGGCCACGAGCGCGGGCACGGTGGTGAGGGCGTAGGTGCGGTCGCCGTACTGCACCGCGCCGTTCTGCAGGCTCGCCTGCACCGACCAGTCGGCCGCATTGGCGGTGTCGCGCACCGAGAGGTTGGTGATGTTGACCGAGGTCTGCGGGTCCACGCCGTCGTCGATCTGCTGCAGGTAGGCGACGAGCTGCGCGCGCTGCGTGGGCGTGAGAGCACTCGTGCTGCCGTGGCGGTTGCCGGGGTTGGCGGTGGTGATCACGTCCATCAGCGTGGCGGCCGAGCCGTCGTGCAGGTAGGGCGCGGTGTCCCACAGGCCCTTGAGCGTGGGCGTGTCCAGGCCGGTGAGCGTGGCGCCCAGGCGCCGGCCCGACGAGGCCTTGATCGTGCCCACGTCGTGCAGCACGCCGCTCGCACTGTCGGTGAAGTCGGTGCCCGAATGGCAGCTCGCGCAGCCACCGCTGCCGTTGAAGATCTGCTGGCCGGCCACGCCATCGGCGGTGAGCGAGCCGTCGGCATTGCGGAAGGGGCTGCGGCCCACGCTCGTGAGCGAACTCACGTAGGCGGCGAGCGCATCGAGGTCGGCATTGAGCCCCGCCTTGCGGTCGCCGAGCGGCTGGTTGCGCGTGCCGGTGTTGAACTGCGCGTCGGTCAGGAAGCCGGTGCCGCCGAAGGCATTGCGGATGTCGTGCTCGAAGTCCTGGATCTCGTCGAAGTTGCCGGTCCAGTGCACACGCCCGTGGCCCATGCCGCGCCGGCCCACGAGCGTGGTGGTGTTGCGCAGGCCCTCGCCGCTCACCGCATTGATGTCGACGAGCTTGGTGGCGGTGTTGCTGGTCGCATTGAGCAGGCCGCTCACGTCGTACACCGCCACGTTGCGCGACATGAAGTTCTGCACGTAGAGGCGCCCGTTCGGCGTGATCAGCAGGCCGCGCGGCGCCCGGCCCACGTTGACGAGGCCGGTGACGAGCTGGCGGCTGTAGGCGTCCATCACCTCGATCTGGTTGGTGCCTTGGGTGGAGATGAAGGCATAGTCGCCGAGCGGGCTGAAGATCACCGCATTGGCCAGGTCGCGGTCGTTGAGGTCGCGACGGGCGCTCAGCACCTCGGTGTTGGTCTCGAGGTCGAGCTGCGACACGATGGTGCGCACCGTGCTCTCGAAGGTGAGCGGGTTGCCGTCGCGGAAGCTGCCGCGCAGGGTGTTGTCTTTCTTCGAGGGCACCCAGGCGCGCTTGCCGTCGGGGTGGATGGTCACCGACGTGAGGAAGTTGGGCACGCCGCGGCCGCTGGCTTCGGTGTCGGGGCCGGGGTCGGTGGCGAGCGCAAAGGTGCGCGTGACGACGAAGGCGCTCGGGTTGATCTCGACCACCTCGCCGCGGTCGGCCGGCGAGATGTAGCGGGTGACCAGCAGCCGGTTCGAATCGCCCGAGATCGCGAGGCCCCGCGGCGAGCTGCCCGCGGTGAGCGTGGCCTGCACGGCGCCGGTGCCCGGGTGCAGCTTGAGCACCCGGCCGCTGCCCTGCAGCGTGACGAAGGCGGCGGTGCCGAGCGGGTTGAAGACCACGCCGAAGGGGCGCGAGCCCAGGCCCAGGTTGAGCGTCTGCACCACGGCACCGCTCGTCGGGTCGAGGATGCTCACCGTGCCCGAGCCGGCGTTGGCCACCCAGATGCGGCCGTCGGGCGCCTGCGCGAGCGTCTGCGGGTTCAGGCCCACCGCCTGCTCGAAGAGCACCGTGTTGTTGGCGGCGTTGATGGCGGTGACCGAGTCGTTGTCGGAGTTCACCACCCACACGCGGTTGCGGCCGGCATCGAAGGCGATGGTCGACGACGAGCGCGGCGCGCTCGCGGTCGGCTGGGTGTGGATGGTCTGGGTGGCCGAGCAGCTGCTGGTGGCGCCGCCGGTGCCGCTGCGCACGGTGAGCACCACCGCATAGTGGCCCGGCGCGCCGTAGGCCCTGCTGGCGTTGGGCGAGGTGGAGAAGCCGGTGCCGGTGCCGTCACCGAAGTTCCACGCGTACTGCAGGTTGCTGCCGCTG
>DASWSY010000607.1:0-11910 GCA_036402415.1 Rhizobacter sp.
CGGCCGCGGCGTTGCTCTTCTTCGAGCGTGGGACGCTTGGCCTTCAGTTCCTCGATGAACGAGGTGATCTCGGACTTGTACGGCTTCCAGAACAGCGGCATGGCGGTCAGGGCGCCCGAGGGCGCCGGAGTGAATCCGCGATTTTATGCCTTCGACGGCGGCCGGCCGGGTCTCAGGCTTCCACCCGCTTGACCTGGGCGGCGCGCCGCAGGAATTCGCTGGGCTGGCCGACCATCCAGCGGGCCAGGTGGTCGAGCAGTTCGGAGCCGACCTCGCGGGCCGCAAACTCGGCCGTGACCGTCTCCAGGCTGTCGAAGTTGTGGAGCTGGAAACGCACGAGCCCCTGGTCGTGGTCGGGCAGCGCCCGGGCGATCAAGGTCACGTCGGCCTTGAAGTTGAAGACCACTTCTTCGAGCCGGCCGTTGTCTTCGTTGCGCACCCACTTCGTGTCGGGCGTGATGCCCGCCTGGCGCAGGCGCGCTTCCAGGCGCTCGATCTCGGGCGGGAAATCCTTGCGCAGGGTCAGCGTACGGCCGGTTTTCTGCACCGCATGGATGACGACGTGGTCGAAGACCTCCTGGCCCCGGTGCTGCTTGCGGCGTGCGTCGACCTGGAAGTCACCGCGCTTGAGGCCGTCGAGTGCCGTGACCTTGTCGAGCGAGAAGCGCAGCGGCGGCACGGGCTGCAGCACGTTGAGCTGCTGCGCGAGGTCGAGCCAGTACTGCCACACCGACTTGCAGGCGCCCTCGACCAGGGCCGCGTTGCGCGCGAGCAGGGCGGCGTCTTCGGTGTTCTGCGTCTTCAGCGCATCGGCCTGGCGCTTGAGGTCGTTCAGGAAACTCATGGCATGTGCGTCCTCCGGCGCGGCAGGATAGCTCAGCGCACGAGCTGCGCGGCACGCGCCAGGGCCCCTCCGAGGTGGGAGGCGATGTTGTCCAGGCCCAGCTCGGCATCGAAGCCGGAGCGCTTGACCATCTCGCGCGGCTGCTCGTTCAGGTCGCAGAGGATCAGGCGCACGCCCTGGCGTTCCAGCGCCTTGTGCAGCTGGCTGATCGCATCGAGCCCCGAGTTGTCGATCGAGACGAGCTGGTGCATCTCGAGCACCACTGCCCGCGTGCCGGGAGGCAGCGCCTGCGCGATCGCCTCGATCTTGCCCACCGCGCCGAAGAAGAGCGTGCCGTAGAGGCGCACCACCTGCACCCCCGGCGGACTGTCGGGCGCGGGGTCGGCGCGAAAGAGCGCACTCATGCGGTAGATGAAGAAGCCGCAGGCGAGCACCAGACCCACCTGCACGGCCACGGTGAGGTCGAACACCACCGTCAGCCCGAAGGTGCCCAGCAGCACCGTGCGGTAGGGCACGCTGAAGCGGCGCAGCCGGGCGAACTCGTGCCATTCGCCCATGTTCCAGGCCGCGAAGAGCACGATGCCGGCAAGCACCGCCAGCGGCACGTTCATCGCGAGCGGCGCCGCCACGAGCACGATGGCGAGCAGGGTGAGGGCGTGCACGATGCCGGCGATGGGCGTCTTCGCGCCGGCCCGGACGCTGGTGACGGTGCGTGCGATGGTGCCGGTGACGGGAATGCCGCCGAAGAAAGGCACGACCATGTTGGCCACGCCCTGGGCCATCAGCTCCTGGTTGGGGTCGTGGCGGGGCGGCTCGGTGAGGTTGTCGGCGATGCGCGCGCACAGCAGTGACTCGATGCCGCCCAGCATCGCGATGGTGATCGTCGGGATCACGAGCTCCTTCGCGCTTTCCCAGCTGAAAGGCGGCAGCTCCAGGCTCGGCAGGCTCTGCGGGATGCCGCCGAAGCGCGAGCCGATGGTCTCCACCGGCATCTGCCACCACCAGGCCAGCGCCGACAGCAGCACCAGCGCGACGATGGGCCCCGGCACACGCGCCGCGCTGCGCAGCGTGCGCCCTTCCAGCAGGTGTGAGGGCAGCAGCGCGCCGGGCGTGAAGAGCCGGGGCCAGAAGAAGAGCATCAGCACGGTGGCCGCGCCCAGCCCGAAGGCGTGCCAGTTGAGCGTGTGCAGGTGGGTGGCGAGCGCATGCACCTGCGAGAAGAAGTCGCTCGGCAGCTTCGCGATGGCCAGGCCCAGCAGGTCCTTGATCTGCGAGAAGGCGATCAGCACCGCGATGCCGTTGGTGAAGCCGATGACGATGGTGACCGGGATGTAGCGCACCAGCGCCCCGAGCTTGAAGAGCCCGAGCGCGAACATCAGCACACCGGCAAGCGCCGTGGCGATCAGCAGGTTGGTGAGGCCGTAACGCTGCACGATGCCGTAGACGATCACGATGAAGGCGCCGGCCGGCCCGGCCACCTGCACGCTGGAGCCGCCCAGCAGCGAGACGAGCAGCCCGCCGATGATGGCGGTGAAGAGCCCTTGTTCGGGCTTCACGCCGCTGGCAATCGCGAAGGCCATGGCCAGCGGCAGCGCGACCACGCCGACGGTGATGCCGGCGCCGAGGTCGGAGGTGAACTGGCGGCGGTCGTAGCCCTTCAGCGCGTCGAGCAGGCGTGGGCGGAACGAATGCAGCTGCATTGCTCCGCGTCAGGCCGGTTCAGCGCACCCGCAACCCGGGCGTGGCACCGGGCCAGGGCTCGAGCACGTAGAGGCCGGGGTTGTTCTTTTCATCGGCATGCGAGGCCGCAAGAACCATGCCCTCGCTCACGCCGAACTTCATCTTGCGCGGCGCGAGGTTGGCCACCATCACGGTGAACTTGCCTTCGAGCTGCTCGGGCTGGTAGGCGCTCTTGATGCCGCTGAAGACGTTTCTCGTCTTGCCTTCGCCCACGTCGAGCGTCAGGCGCAAGAGCTTGTCGGAGCCTTCCACATGCTCGGCCTTGACGATCTTCGCGATGCGCAGGTCGACCTTGGTGAAGTCGTCGATCCCGATCTCGGCGGCGAGCGGCTCGCCGCCGGGCGCAGGAGGCGCGGCCGGGGCAGGGGCTTCGAAGAGGGCGTCGAGCAGCTTCGGGTCCACACGCTGCATCAGGTGCTGGTACTCGCCGATGGCATGGGAGCCGAGGGCGCGCGAGGCGTCGGCAAAGTCCAGGGGCTCCACCCGCAGGAAGGCTTCGACCTTCGCGGCGAGGGCCGGCAGCACCGGCTTCAGGTAGATCGTGAGCACGCGGAAGGCTTCGATGCAGACGGTGCAGACGTCGTGCAGCACCTCGTCCTTGCCCGGCTGCTTGGCGAGCTCCCAGGGCTTGTTCTGGTCGACGTACTCGTTCACGCGGTCGGCCAGCAGCATGATCTCGCGCAGCGCCTTGCCCAGCTCGCGCTCGGCATACAGCTCCACGACCGTGTTGCGGTGCGCGCGCAGGCCGTCGAGCAGGGCGCGGCCTTCCACGCCGATGTCGCCCGACAGCCGCCCGTCGAAGCGCTTGGTGATGAAACCGGCCGCGCGGCTGGCGATGTTGATGTACTTGCCGACGAGGTCGCTGTTGACGCGGGCGACGAAGTCCTCGGGGTTGAACTCCACGTCTTCCACACGCGCGTTGAGCTTGGCCGCGAGGTAGTAGCGCAGCCACTCGGCGTTCATGCCGAGCTGCAGGTACTTGAGCGGCGAGAGGCCGGTACCGCGGCTCTTGCTCATCTTCTCGCCGCCGAGCGACAGGAAGCCGTGCACGTTGATGTGCGTCGGCGTCTTGCGGCCGCTGAAGTGCAGCATCGCCGGCCAGAAGAGGGTGTGGAAGGTGATGATGTCCTTGCCGATGAAGTGCACCTGTTCGACGTTCGGGTCGGCCATGAAGGCCTCGAAGTCGCGCCCGGTCCTGTCGAAGAGGTTCTTCAGCGAGGCAAGGTAGCCCACCGGCGCGTCGAGCCACACGTAGAAGTACTTGCCCGGCGCATCGGGGATCTCGATGCCGAAGTAGGGTGCATCGCGGCTGATGTCCCAGTCGGCCAGGCCTACGTGGCCGTGCTCGTCGACGGTGAACCACTCCTTGATCTTGTTGAGCACCTCGGGCTGCAGGCGGCCGGCGGTCGTCGTCCAGTCCTTCAGGAACTCGATGCAGCGGTCGGACGAGAGCTGGAAGAAGTAGTGCGAGCTGCTCTTGAGCACCGGCGTCGCGCCGCTGAGGGCCGAGTACGGGTTCTTGAGTTCCGTGGGCGAATACACCGCGCCGCACACCTCGCAGTTGTCGCCGTACTGGTCCTTCGCGCCGCACTTCGGGCACTCGCCCTTGATGTAGCGATCGGGCAGGAACATGCTCTTCACCGGGTCGAAGAACTGCTCGATCACCCGTTCGGCAATCAGGCCCTGCTTGCGCAGCGCGCGGTAGATGTCCTGCGCGAGGGCGTGGTTCTCGGGCCCGTCGGTCGAATGCCAGTTGTCGAAGCCGATGTGGAAGCCGTCGAGGTACTGCTTGCGGCCCGCGGCGATCTCGGCCACGAACTGCTGCGGCGTCTTGCCCGCCTTGTCGGCGGCGATCATGATCGGCGCGCCGTGCGCGTCGTCGGCGCACACGAAATGCACCTCGTGGCCGAGCATCCGCTGCGCCCGCACCCAGATGTCGGCCTGGATGTACTCCATCATGTGCCCGATGTGGAAGGGCGCATTGGCGTAAGGCAGGGCGGTGGTGACGAAGAGCTTGCGGGTCATCGGGCCAGGCAGGAAGCGGGAGAGCGCACGATTCTAGGCCTGCTCCCTGCGTGGATGAGCCCTGCGCTAGACTGGCCTTCGCTTTCCCTTCCCCTTCCTCCGACACCCCATGGCCGCCACCGACGCTGCGATCCTCGATGCGCTGAAATCCGTCATCGACCCCAACACCGGCAAGGACTTCGTCAGCACGAAGCAGGTGAAGAACCTGCAGGTCTCGGGCGGCGCGGTGAGCTTCGAGGTGGAACTGGGCTATCCCGGCAAGAGCCAGGTCGAGAGCCTCACGAAGGCGCTGACGCTGGCCGCACGCAGCGTGCCGGGCGTCGACACGGTCACGCCCAGGGTCAGCAGCAAGATCGTGGCCCATGCGGTGCAGCGCGGCGTGCAGCTCCTGCCCAAGGTGAAGAACATCGTCGCGGTCGCCTCGGGCAAGGGCGGTGTGGGCAAGAGCACCACGGCCGTCAACCTGGCCCTCGCGCTCGCGGCCGAAGGCGCGAGCGTCGGCGTGCTCGACGCCGACATCTACGGCCCGAGCCAGCCCACCATGCTCGGCGTGGAGGGCCGCCCCGAAAGCGAGGACGGCAAGACCATGGAGCCGAAGGAGAGCCACGGCGTGCAGGTCATGTCGATCGGCTTCCTGGTCGAACCCGACAACGCGATGATCTGGCGCGGCCCCATGGCCACACAGGCGCTCGACCAGCTCCTGCGCCAGACCAACTGGCGCGACCTCGACTACCTCATCGTCGACATGCCCCCCGGCACCGGCGACATCGCGCTAACGCTCTCGCAGCGCGTGCCGCTCACCGGCGCGGTGGTCGTGACCACCCCGCAGGACATCGCCCTCATCGACGCCAAGCGCGGCATCCGCATGTTCGAGAAGGTGGGCGTGCCCATCCTCGGGCTGGTGGAGAACATGGCCATGCATGTGTGCTCGAACTGCGGCCACGTGGAGCACATCTTCGGTGCCGAGGGCGGCAAGCACATGGCGGCCGAGCTGAACATCGATTACCTGGGCGCCATGCCCCTGTCCAAGGGCATCCGCGAGCAGGCCGATTCGGGCCTGCCGACAGTGGTGGCCGAGCCCGAGGGCGAGATCGCGGCGCTCTACAAGTCGATGGCGCGCCAGGTGGCAGTGAAGATCGCCCAGCGCAGCAAGGACTTCTCGTCGAAGTTCCCGACCATCACCGTGTCGAAGAACACCTGAGGCGCGTCAGGGCACGAAGGGTTCGAAGAGCGGCGGCAGGCGGATCTCGATGCCGTCCTGCCGGCCGCGTTGCTGCAGGTCGGCCATCACCACGCCGAAGTCGTCGATCAGGTAGGGCGTGGCCTGCAGTGGCTGGTCGAGCGGCAGGGTGAAGTCGTCCCAGTGGACCGGCAGCACCCGCCGGGCGCCCACGAGCTTCACGGTTTCGGCCCAGTACGCGCGGCGGTAGGCCTCGTCCTTCTTGCCCAGCGTGCCCGTGCCCAGGAACACCGTCTCGGCACGCACGCCAGCCAGCGCGCCCGGCACGATGCCGGCACTGCCCTGCACGAGGAAACTGCGGCCCGAGGCGTGGCTCACGACGAGCGACCACACGTCGCCCTCGGGCCAGCGGAACACGTGGGCCGGCGGCACCAGGGGCTCGGCGAGATGGGCCTGGTGCTCGCCGCTGCTGTAGGGCGTGGGGCTGTGGCGGCTGGCGATGAAGCGCAGGCTGAACTTGCCGAGTTGCACCGTGTCGCCCCCCTTGACCGCACGCATCTGCGCTTCGGCGAGCCCGGCGCCGCGGCCGATCTGCAGCGTGGACGTGCCGCCAATGAGCAGGGCGCCCGTGCGCTGCGCGACGAGCGGGGCGTCCATCGCGTGGTCGTAGTGCGAATGCAGCGGCACCACGGCAGCAAGCTTCTTCACGTTGAGCCGGCGCAAGCCCTCGTCGACACGGCCGGCGTCGGGCCCGATCGTGCCGAAGAGCGTGCGCAGCACAGGCGGACGCGAAAAGAAGCCGTCGGTCATCCACGCCGTTTCGCCGTCGTCGAAGACAAGCGTCGTCACCCCGGCGAAGCGCACGTGCAGCGCCGTGGCGTCGGTCGACGCGGGCAGCGTGAGCGGCTGGTAAGGCGCGAGCGAGGGCCGGCGGTTGAACTGCACCACCACGAAAGCGGCCGCCAGCAGCACCGCTGCCAGCAGCGCGACGGCGAGCCGCTTCAGCAGGCGGCCGATCACCGGTGCGCCGGCGCGGAGAGGTCGCGCAGCACCGTCGGGCCCGTGCGGCGTTCGATCTCGGCCAGCAGCGGCTTACCCCAGCCAAGCGCAAACATCGCTTCGCCGGTGACGAACATCGGCCCGACCAGGAGGCCGATCAGGTCGTCGACGAAGGCCGGCTTGCGGCCCTCGTAGTAGTGGCCGATGAACTGGATCACCCAGCCGAGGACGAAGCTGCCGACGCCCCAGGCCAGCCACGCGGCCACGCTGTCGAGCGCGAGGCTGTGCGCGAGCAGGATGAGGATGCCGTTGGTGACGCTCACCCCGGCGCCGAGCGCGAGGTTGCCGCGCGTCAGGTACCAGATCGTCGAGGCGAGCCACAGCAGCCACGCCGGTGTGACGGGAAAGCCGCCGAGGCTGAAGACTTCCGGCCGGGACAGCAGCACCCCGATCGAGAAGACGATCAGCGGGATGCCGACGAAGTGGGTGGCGATGTTGCGGCGGTCGCGGTGGTACGCGGCGTACTGGACCATCAGCTCGGTGGCGTTGCGCATGGCTGTCTCCATCGGGGTGTTGTGGGGGCGATGCTAGTGCGTTGGAGCGCCGGGCGACTGTCAAAATTCCGACATTCCATGCAGCCCTCGCCCACCCCCGCCAGCGATGCCCTGCGGGCCGCCCTGTGCACCGATGCCTGGTTCGGCGGTTGCGCGCCGGCCCTGCAGGATGCGCTGCTGCGCCTGGGCCGCGCCGGGCACCTGGCGGCCGGCGAGCCGCTCTTCACGCGTGGCGCGTCGGCTGAAGGGCTGTGCTGCGTGACGGCGGGCGCGCTGCGCGTGGGCGCCCTGCAGCCCGACGGCAGCGAGACCCTGCTGGGCTACGTCGAGCCCTACCAGTGGTTCGGCGAGATCTCCCTGCTCGACGGCCTGCCGCGCACGCACGATGCCGTGGCCGATGCCGACACCACCGTCTGGCTCGTGCCGCAGGCGCAGTTGCGCACCTGGCTCGACGCACACCCCGCCCACTGGCAGGACGTGGCACGCCTGGCCTGCGCCAAGCTGCGCATCGCCTTCACCATGCTCGAAGACATCGCCCACCTGCCGCTGGAGCGGCGCCTGGCCAAGCGCCTGTGGTGGGTGGCGCACGGCAACGGCACCCGGCCCGATGCGCCACGCCGGCAGCTCAGGCTGCCGCAGGAGCAGCTCGCCCTGATGCTGGGGGTGAGCCGGCAGAGTGCCAACAAGGCGCTGCGCACGCTCGAAGACAAGGGCGTGCTGAAACTGCGCTATGGCGCCATCGAACTCGTGGATGTGGCGGCGCTGGCACGCGCCGCCGGGCTGGCCTGAGCGAGCGTCAGGCCGGGTGGGCCAGGTCGCGCAGGTGCGTGGGGCCGGCGCGCCGCTCGATCTCGGCGAGCAGGGGCTTGTTCCAGCCCATCGAGAACAGGGCTTCGGCCGTCACGAACATCGGCCCCACCAGCAGCCCGAAGGCATCGTCGACGAAGGCCGGCTTGCGCCCTTCGTAGTAGTGGCCGAGGAACTGCATGGCCCAGCCGATCAGGAAGCTGCCGGCGCCCCAGGCGAGCCAGCTCGCCATGCCCCCGGCGGCCGCACTGTGGGCCAGCGCGACGATCAGGCCCACCCCCACGGTCACGGCCACGCTCAGCGTCAGCGGGCCGCGGCGGCTCAGGTACCACGCGCCGGCCACGCAGAAGGCCACCCAGGCGGCGGTGACGTCGAGTCGCGGCAGGGTCAGGTGCAGGCGGGCCAGCAGCACCCCGACGCCGAAGACGATGAGCGGGATGCCCACAAAATGGGTGACGATGTTGCGCTGGTCGCGGTGGTAATGGGCGTACTGCACCAACAGGTCCAGCGTGCTGCGATGTGAATTCATGGCGGTCTCCGCGAGGCGGCTTTGGGTCACATTCTGGAGCGGGCCGCGGCCCGTGGGAACATGGTAGTTACACAGAGGTGGATGGTGTCACGGGATGGAACGAATGCAGGGCATGCTTGAGCAAAACCGCACCAACATGAACGGATTGACACGCTGGGTGGCGGCGGCCTTGCGCAGCGCGGTCTTGCTGCGCCCGGCGCTGGACGGCCTGCGCATCGGGCCGCTCGCGTTGGTGCTGGCCGGGGTGCTGATGGTGGCGGGCTCGCTCGGCCTGCAGCGCCTCTACGTGCCCGGCCCGGCCCACTTCTACTGGCAAGCCCTGGGCGGCGGCTGGCTCGCCACGCTGCTGCTGGCGCTCGCCTGCTGGATGGCCAGTCGGCGCGGCCGCGAGGAAGGGCCCGACGGCGCGGTGCTGCTGGCCGTGCTCTGGCTGCAGCAGGTGCTGATCTCGTGGCCGGTATGGGCGGCGCTGCTCGTGGTGCAGCAGGGCGGGGCGCATGCCGTGCCGCCCGAGGTGGTGGGGGCGATCTGGCAGGTCCTGCCCTGGGTGCTGGTGGGGTGGATGACGCTGGCGGCCACGGTGCTGCTCGCGCGCCAGGTCGAGCCAGGCGTGTTGCGCGGCGGTGTGGCCGCGGTGGTGGTGCTGGGCGCGCTCGCCAGCCTCTACCTGCCGCGTGATTCGGCCTGGTACCCCGACGTGACCGCCGCCTCGGCCGGCGAGGACCTGGAGGGCCGGCGCCTGCGCCTCAACCAGGAGGTGCTCGAGGCGCAGTCGGCCGCCGTGGTGTCCACGCTGCAGGGCCTGGCACCGCAGCGCCCCGGGGTGGTCGACGTCTACGCGATCACCTTTGCACCGTTTTCGGGCGAAGACGTCTTCCGCCGCGAGAGCCGGCTGGTGAACGAGCTGATGCAGGAGCGCTTCGACGCGCGTGGCCGCACGCTGTCGCTCATCAACCACGCCGACACCGCCGCCGAGCTGCCCTGGGCCACCGGCCTCAACCTGCGACGCGCCATCGCCCGCGTGGCGAACCTGATGGACCGCGACGAAGACCTGCTCTTCATCCACCTCACCTCGCATGGCGCGCGCAACGGCGAACTCGCCGCCGAGTTCGACCCGCTGGAGGTGGCGCCGCTCACGCCCGCCGAACTGCGCGAATGGCTCGACGACGCCGGCGTGCGCTGGCGCGTGCTGTCGGTGTCGGCCTGCTACTCCGGCTCGTGGCTGCCCGAGTTGGCCCACCCCGGCACGCTCACGATGACGGCGGCCGATGCCACCCACACCTCCTACGGCTGCGGCCGCGGCTCCGAGCTCACCTACTTCGGCCGCGCGATGTATGCCGAACAACTGCGCCGGACACGTTCGTTCGAGTCGGCCCATGAGGCGGCGCGCAAGGTCATCGAGCAGCGCGAGAAGGAGGCCGGCAAGACCGACGGCTATTCCAACCCGCAGATCCAGGTGGGCGAGGCGATCCGGCCCAAGCTCGCCGAGCTGTCGACCCGCCTCGATGCTGCACTGCCCTGAGCGCCCGGACGCCGTCCCTACAATCGAGCCCCTTTCCCGACACACACAGGCGCGAGACCGGCATGAGCATCAAGAGCGACAAGTGGATCCGCCGCATGGCCGAGCAGCACGGCATGATCGAGCCCTTCGAGCCCGGCCAGGTGCGCCACGCGGCCGACGGCCACAAGATCGTGAGCTACGGCACCAGCAGCTACGGCTACGACATCCGCTGCGCGCCCGAATTCAAGGTCTTCACCAACATCCACAGCACGGTGGTCGACCCGAAGAACTTCGACGAGAAGAGCTTCGTCGACATCGAGGCCGACGTCTGCATCATCCCGCCCAACAGCTTCGCGCTCGCGCGCACGGTCGAGTACTTCCGCATCCCGCGCAGCGTGCTCACCATCTGCCTCGGCAAGAGCACCTATGCGCGCTGCGGGATCATCGTCAACGTCACGCCCTTCGAGCCCGAGTGGGAAGGCTACGTGACGCTCGAGTTCAGCAACACCACGCCGCTGCCCGCGAAGATCTACGCGGGCGAGGGCTGCGCGCAGGTGCTCTTCTTCGAGAGCGACGAGGTCTGCGAGACGAGCTACAAGGACCGCGGCGGCAAATACCAGGGCCAGCGCGGCGTCACGCTGCCCAAGACCTGAGCCAGGCGCCTCGCCTCCATGCGCTTCCTGCGAACCTGGCTGCGGCCCGCATGGCTGGCCGCGTTCCTGGCCGGGACTGCGGCGCTGGCCCAGGCAGGCACCATCGAGGGTGCCGAATTCAAGAGCGCGGTTCTGGGCCGCAGCTGGGCCTTCAACATCTACCTGCCCACGGGCTACGACCCCAACGGGCCGCTGCGCTACCCGGTGCTCTACCTGCTGCACGGCAACGGCGCCGACCGCAACGAGTGGGTGCAGAAGGGCCGCATCCGCCGCACGGCCGACGCGCTCATCGAGTCCGGCGAGATACCGCCCGCCATCATCGTGATGCCCGACGCCGGCACCACCTGGTACGTCGACTTGAAGGAGCAGGTGGAAAGCGCCTTCTTCCTCGAGCTCATCCCGGTCATCGAGAAGAACTACCGCGCACTCGGCACGCGTGACGCGCGGGTGATTGGCGGACTTTCCATGGGCGCCTATGGGGCGCTGCGCTACGTGCTGAAGTACCCGGAGAAGTTCCAGGCCGCGGCGCTGCTCAGCCCGGCCGTCTACAACCCCGAGCCGCCGGAGAACTCGTCCGCACGCCATGTCAAGGTGTTCGCGCTGCCGGGTGGCGAGGGCAGTTTCAGCGCCGAGGTCTGGAAGGCCTACAACTACCCTGCGCTGTGGGACTCCTTCCTGCGAAAGGGCATCAAGGTGCCCATGTACATCAACTCGGGCGACGATGACGAATTCTTCATCGAAGCCCAGGCGGTGCAGCTGTACGAACTGCTGCGCAAGAACCGCCAGCCGGCCGAGCTGCGCATCGTGAACGGCAGGCACGAGTGGCCGGTGTGGGAATCCACCATCGGCGATGCCATGCGCTACGTGTTTCAAGGTGTTCGGCGCCCGCAGGCGCAGTAGCCCTCTGGACGCCGTCCGACAGGCGCAATGCCCGGCGCGGCAGTACCATCGGCCGCACCGCGTGCGCGGTCAAGCTGGAGAAGGCGATGAGATGGGAAGGCAACGAGCAATCAGACAACGTTGAAGACCGCCGCAGCGGTGGCGGCGGCGGCGGTGGTGGCGGCGGGTTTCCGATCGG
>DASWSY010000608.1:0-15044 GCA_036402415.1 Rhizobacter sp.
GCCGCTCTCGCATAGTCGCCGTAGCCCGGGTTCGGGGCGTGCACGGCCGCCTGCGGCCAGCGCCGCGCGACGGCGGCACTCATGCGGAAGATGAACTCGCTAGCGCTGCCCGCCACCACGATGCGGCCCGGCGCCACGCCGTGGACGCCGGCCAGCCGCTCGCGCAGTGCGGTGCAGGCCGGGTCGGGGTAGCGGGTGGCGTCGGCACGCTGCACTGCGGCGAGCGCCTGCGACGCGGGGCCGCAGGCATTGGCGTTGGTGGAGAAGTCCCACCGCGGCACGCCGGCCGCATCCGGCCCGCCGTGCGCCGCGCCGGTCACACCGCCCTCGCCCCCCACGACAGCACCGTCAGCACCATCGCCGCCCAGGCCGCCATCGTGGCGAAGCCAAGGGCCTGCACCATATTGCGCGACGAGGGCGCGGCGCCGGTCTCGTTGAGCACGTACACGCCCGGCTTGGCCAGGCGCACACCCAGGCGCAGCGCCATCGCACCCATCGCCCAGCCGCCGTTGGGCGACGGGGTGCGCCCCGCCTGCCGCTTGAGCGACCGCCAGCTCGCGGCGCGCCAGGCCGGGTAAAGGCTCAACGCGGTGATGCGCGCCGGCAGCCACGAGAGCACGTCGTCGGCACGTGCCGACCACTTGCCCGCCCACTCCCACACGCCGCGGTAGCCCCACATCGCGTCCATCGTGTTGGCCACGCGGTAGAGCACCGCGCCGGGCAGGCCGAAGATCGCGAACCAGAAGAGCGGCGCCACCACCGAGTCGTTGAGGTTCTCGGCCAACGTCTCGATGGCGGTCTCGCGCAAGGTGTCTTCGTCGAAGTCGCTCAGGTCGCGGCTGACGAGCTGCGACAGGCGCTCGCGCGCCGGCTCCAGGCCGAGCGCCAGGGCGTCTTCGAAGGCGAGCACTTCGTCGCGCAGCATGCGCCACGCGAACATTGGCTTCAGCAGCAGCGCAAGGATCGGGATCGACCACCACCAGGCCGCGCCGAGCAGCAGCTTCTGCAGCCACCACGCCAGCCAGCCGGCACCGCCGGCGATGACGATCCACGCGGCGGCGCCGCCCCAGAAGGCGGCACTCTGGGGCAGCACCCGCAGGCGGCAACCGAGCGGCCACAGCAGCTTGCCAAGCCAGGCGACGGGATGGAAGGCGTTGGGAGGTTCGCCGAAGAAGGCGTCAAGGGCCCAGGCGAGGAGCAGCGCGAGGGCCAGGACGAGGGCAACGGACAGTGGCGCGGACGGGATGGCGGGCAGCATCGTGGAGGTCGGTGCGGCGGGATTGTGCGTCAGTCGAGATTCGGCATCGCAACAAAACGCTCGCCCAGCCGCTCGATGCGCAGCGCATGGCCGAAGACCTCCTGCAAGGCCGCGTGCACGCCCGCGTCGCCCGCGGGCCCGATCGCATGCACGCGCCCGGCCCGCATCACCACCAGGTGGTCGGCCTGCAGCGCGAGCGACAGGTCGTGCAGCACGCTCACCACCGTGCGCTCGCGCGCGAGCCGCTGGAACAGGCGCACCAGCGCCACCTGGTGCGGCGGGTCGAGGTCGGTCGTGGGTTCGTCGAGCAGCAGGATAGGGGCGTCGACCGCCAGCGTGCGCGCGAGCAGCACGCGCTGGCGTTCGCCGCCCGACAGCTCGTGCAGGCGGCGCTCGGCCCAGTCCTCGCACTCGGCATCGGCCATGGCGCGGGCCACGATCGCGTGGTCGCGGGGGCCGGGTTCGGCGAAAAGGCCGAGCTGCGGCAGGCGCCCGAGCTGCACGACTTCGCGCGCCGTGAGTTCACCGGTGGCCTCGCCCTGCTGCGCGAGCCAGGCGATGCGCTGCGCCCGCTCGCGCGCACCGAGTCGGGCGAGTGGCTCGCCGGCCAGCAGGACCTCGCCTGCCCTTGGCGCGAGCAGGCCAGCCAGGCAGCGCAGCAGCGTCGACTTGCCCGCACCGTTGGGGCCGACGATGGCCGTCCACCCCGCCGGCACCGTGAGCGACACCTCGTGCAGCACGGTTGCCCGCCCGAGCTGCACACTCAGCCGATGCGCCGCCAGGCCGCTCATGCAGCAATCCTCCGGCGGTGCAGCAGCCAGATCAGGTAGCCCCCGCCCAGCACCGCCGTGAGCACGCCGACGGGCTGCTCCTGCGGTGCGGTGAGGCTGCGCGCGAACACGTCGGCGCAGAGCAGCAGCACCCCGCCCGTTGCGGCGCTGGCCACCAGCAGGTAGCCATGCGTCGCAGGAGCGAAACGGCGCACGAGGTGCGGCGACACGAGGCCCACGAACGCAATCAGGCCCGCCTGCGACACCGCGAGCCCGGTCGCCAGCGCGAGCACGACCACCATCGCCAGCCGCACCTGCGGCAGCGCCACACCCAGGCTCAGCGCGCTGTCTTCGCCCAGCGTGAGCGCATCCAGCGCGCGCGACAGGCGCCAGGCGAGCGGCAGCGCGAGCAGGAGGCCGAAGCCCATCACGGCACAACTGTCCCAGCCTAGAAAGCCGGTGGAGCCGAGCAGGAAGGCCTGCTTGCCTCGCAGCGCATCGGGCGCCGCCGTCGTGACGAGGTCGCTCATCGCCGAGAGCAGCACGCCCACCACCACGCCGGCGAGCAGCAGCCGGGCCGTCTGCTGCGCACCGCGCGCGAGGCCGAGCGTGAGCATCACGCCGAGGAGCGCACCGACGAACGCTGCCCCCACGAGCCCGAAGCGCGCGATCAGGTCCGCCGTGGCAAGGCTCACACCCTGCCCCGCCAGCATCGCGGCCGCCAGGACCACCACCACGCCCAGCACGGCGCCCGAGGCCGAGCCAAGCAGGTAGGGGTCGGCCAGCGGGTTGCGGAAGAGCCCCTGCGCCACCGCGCCGGCCAGGCCGAGCAAGGCGCCGGTGAGCCACGCGCCGAGCGTGCGTGGCGCGCGGATCTCGCCGATCAGCAGCGCGCCGTCGGGCCCCTGCAGCAAGGCCCAGGCCTGCCGCGGCGACCAGCCTTCGCTGCCGGCGGCCAGGCCCGCCACTGCGAACAGCAGGCTCAACACCCACAAGGCCAGCGTGAGCCGGCGACGGGCGCGTCGTTCGTCGCCGGACATCAGGGGGCCACCTTGTCCAGGCGCGCCAGGCACTCGGCCATCTGCAGCGCCGCCTCGCCCATGCGCGGGCCGGGGCGCACCAGCACCTCGTAGTGCGCCTGTCCGAATCCGCAGGTGCGGCGCTGCTTCAGCGCCTGCAGCGCGGCCCAGCCCGGGCGGCGCGCCATCTCGTCGAGGCTGGCCTGGTTCGCCATCACGATGTCGGGCCGCACCTGGACCACGAACTCCGGGTTCAGGCGCGGAAAGGGCCCGAGCGCCGGCCCGATGACGTTGCCCATGTGCAGGCGCTGCAAGGTCTCGCCGATGAACGACGCGACGCCGGCGCCGTAGGGCGTGGGGTCGATCTCGAAGTACACCTTCTGTCCGCGCACGCTGTCGGGCACACGCGCGGCGGCCTCGTCGATCGCGTGCTGGATGCGCTGCCACGCGCGGCCGGCTTCGGCGGGAGCGCCGAGCAGGGTGGCCACGAGATCGAGGGAGCGCCTGACGTCGGCGTGTGTCTTCGCGTCGACGATCACCACCTTGAGCCCGAGCGCCTCGATCCGCTCGATCACGCGCGCCGAGGGCGCGGCGAGCACCACGTCGGGCCGGAGCGCGGCGATGCGCTCCACCTGCGCGTCTTCCAGGCCTCCGAGCCGGGGCAGCGCCCGCACGTGTTGCGGTGAATTCGAGAAGCGGTCCACGCCGACCAGCCGTGCGCAGCCGCCGAGCGCGCAGACGGTCTCGGTGAGCGACGGAAGGAGCGTGACGATGCGCTGCGGGCTGCGCTCGAAGCGGTGGGCGACGCCGCGATCGTCGTGCACGGTGATCGCGGCCAGCGCAAACCCCGGCAGGCTCGACAGCAGCCATGCCACGAGGAGCAGGCAGCGCTTCATGCGCGCGTGCCTTTCACCGGCAGCACCAGGCCGGCCACCATCAGGGTCACGCGATCGGCCACGTGCGCCACCGCCTGGTGGAGGTGGCCCAGCTCGTCGACGAAACGGCGCGACTCGGCGGACATCGGCGACAGCCCCAGCCCGATCTCGTTGGACACCAGCACCACCGGCCCGCTGGCCGCTGCCAGCGTGTCGCACAAGGCCGCGCGCCGCGCCTGCCACGCCGCATCGTCGAGCGCCGGGCCGTGCAGCGGCATCAGCAGGTTGGTGAGCCACAAGGTGAGGCAGTCCACCACCACCATCCGGTGCGGCGCGGCCAGGCGCCCGAGCGCGCCCTGCAGGTCGTGCGGCACTTCCTCGGTCGCCAGGCCCGGCGCGCGCGCCGCGCGGTCGGCGCGGTGCCGCGCAATGCGCTCGCGCATCTCGTCGTCGTGCGGCAGCGCGGTGGCCACGAGCACCGCCTCGCGCCCGGGCGACTGCAGCCACGCCCGCGCGCGCTCCTCGGCGCAGCGCGACTTGCCGCTGCGCTGCCCGCCCAGGATGAGCTCGACCGAGGCTGCCACGGTCAGAGCACCACCCGCAGCGACAGCATCACGCGCCGCCCCGCCTCGGGGTAGATCGCCGTCGGCTCGCCGCCTGCCGTGCAGCGGTAGGCCAGCGTGTAGTACTTGCGATCGGTGAGGTTGGACACGCCCACCGCCAGCTCGACGTGGTCGGTGCCGAAGGCATAGCGCAGGTCGGCGGTGGTGTGGGCGGGCACGGTGCAGGTGTTGTTGAAGTCCACGGGCTGCGACGATACCGAGTTCAGCATCGCGTTGAGCTTGTGGCCGGCCAGCGGCTGCCAGTCGATGCCGACCGACGCGGCATAGCGCGGGGTCGCAGCCACCTCTTTGCCGTCGTAGGCACCGTCGGTGAACTTCGCCTGCCGCGCGGCGGTGTTCAGGCGCACCTGCACGGTCTTGTGCAGCGCCTGCTGCAGCTCGAGCTCCACACCCTGGCGCCGCGTGGGGTCGAAGTTGACGTTCGCGCCGGGGCTGCCGAAGGGGCCGGGGGCGGCGGGGTCGAAGCCGATCTCGTCGCGCAGCGTGTTGCGGTAGACGCGCAGCTCGGTGCGGCCGGTGCGCCAGTCCAGGCGCACGCCGGCGTCGAGGTCGCGCGAGGTCTGCGGGCGCAGCGTGCTGCCCGGCGAGACGTAGCCGAACTCGTCGACGTTGGCGAAGCGGAAGCTGCGCCCGCCGCGGGCATAGGCCGAGACACCCTTGCCGAAGGCCTGTACCACGCCGAGGTCCCAGGCGTTGAAGTGCGCGTCGACAGCGGCGACCGGCGTGCCGACCGCCGTCTTGACGATGCTGTCGCGGCGTGCGCCGATGCTCAGCCGCGTGCCGCTGGGCAGGCCGACGTCGTTCTTCAGGTAGACGCCTTGCGACTCGTGTTCGGCGGTCACGCCGAAGGAGTCGACGCGCGTCCAGTCGTTGCGGTCGATGCCGGCGGTGAACGTGTTGGTCACCGCGCCGGCCGGCGTGCTGTGCCGCACGCGCAGCCCGCGATTGCGTGCCTCGATGTGATAGCCATAGAAGAAGAGGCCGGAGGTGCTGTCGAGCGACTTGTCGCGCTGGCCGGCATCCAGTGCGACCTGCCAGTTGCCGAGGGTGGCTTCGGCGAAGACGCCGTTGCGCTGGTTCTCGATGCTCGCGCGATCGGTGAGCGACGACGCCTGCGACGGGTCGGCCGCGTATTCGTCATTCGTCAGCGAACCCGGCAGACCGGTGGCCAGGTCGTCCTGTGAGTGGCGGGCGCCGACGCGCAGCCATTCGCCGCGCCACTGGCCCGTGAGGGCGTGGCCTTCGGTGGACGAGCGGAAGTTGGCGCGGTGGCCGTTGCTCGACCGCTTGTTGAGCGAGGCGTCGAGCGAGAAGCCGCCGTCGACGAGCGTTGCGCCGCCGCGCGCATCGAGCAGCGAATCGCTACCCATCGCGAGGTAGGCGCGGCCGCTGCTGCGTTGCAGCTTGCCCTTGGCGGCCTTGGTGGTGATGACGATCGCACCGGCGGTGCCACCCTCGCCGTACAGCACCGCGGCGCTGCCGCGGATCACCTCGATGGTGTCGACGTCGTCGATCGGAATGCCGGCCAGGCGCGTGCCACCGAGGTCGCTCTCGTTGAGGCGCACGCCATCGAGGATCACCACCTGGTTGGCGTCGGCCGCGCTGCCGAAGCCGCGCAGGTCGAGCGCATAGTCGCCGCCGCCGTAGAGGTCGAGGCGGCCGGGCACGCCCAGCAGCTTCATCAGGGCTTCGTTGATCGTCGTGACCCCGGCATCGCGGATCTGCTGCGCGGTGACGACGCTGACGCCGAAGGGCAGCCGGTCGGCCTCTTCGGCGAAGCGGCTGGCCGTCACGACGACGGGCGGCAAGGTGGCGACCTGCGCATGCGCCGACAGGCAGGCGAGGGTCAGCAGGGAGAACGAAAGCACGGGCGAAACAGCACGCGCAGCGGCAAGCCGTGCCGGAGCGCGCAGGAGAGGACTCGTCATCGGGAACTCACATGAAGATCGTGCACGCCGGCTTCCCCGCCAGCACACACCTCATGGCCCGCGGCATGCGATGCCGCCGGCCCCCTGTTGGCCGGTATCCGGGCTGGCGGACATCCCATGCGACCTTCCCAGTGCCGAGGGCACCAGTGGTGTTTGCACATGAGCGAAGGCGGTGGCCTTCGTCCGCTTACCGTTGCGGGGGCAGCGCAGGTGGGTGCTCGGCCCGTGGGGCATTGCGACCTCTGCTTCCCGTTTAACTGTGCCGATGTGAAAACCGGCACGGGCACCAACCCGGTGATTGTAAGCAGCGGCAGGGGGCGGCCTACAATGACTCACCGCAACCTTCTGGCACCCCATGTCGAAGATCCAGGACCTGGCAGACCGCGTCGAGCGCTTGCTGCTGCGGCACGAGGAACTCAAGCGCACCAACGAGTTGCTGGAACAGCAGGTGAGTCAGCTCACGCAGGAGCGCGACAACCTGCGCTCGCGTCTCAACGCGGCGCGCAGCCGCATCGACGCGCTGCTCGATCGCTTGCCGGTCGAGACACCTGCCGCCGCAGACCGAAGCGAGGGTGATCGCACATGAAGCAGATGGAAGTGACCATCCTGGGCCAGAGCTACATCCTGGGCTGCCCCGAAGGTGGCGAGGTGTCGCTGCTCGAAGCCGTGGGCAGCGTCGACCGCGAGATGAGCGCCATCCGCGACGCCGGCCGCGTGAAAGCGCGCGAGCGCATCGCGGTGCTGGCAGCGCTGAACCTCGCGTATGCACTCGCCGAACGACCACCCGCAGCACCGGTGCGGACGGCCACGGTCGCGTCGAGCGAGCCTGCAGCGGACGTGGATCTTGACGCATTGATCCAGCGTCTCGATCAAGCCCTTGGTGCCGACGGTCAATTGCTCTGATTTCATGGCGCCGCCACAGGCCGGCGCGTAAAATTCGTCTTGTCCGTTGCGTTCGCGTGAGTCTTATATTTCCTTGAACCGATGCGCGTAAGCGCCAGGGCTTGGAACATCGCCGGGTAGGTGTGATCGTCTCGCGTCAGATGAACCCGAAGCCCCGCTGACCTCGCCCACCTGAACCAGCCTGGGTTCAGGAATGCGGCTCATGGCTCGCGACGGACACCTTTTCTTTTCACTCGACTTGGCCCATGGCAAAACAACAATATTGGCTCATGAAGAGTGAGCCGAGTGAATGTTCGATCGATGACCTCGCCGCCGCCAAGAAGCAGACAGTGCCTTGGTTCGGCGTGCGCAACTACCAGGCGCGCAACTACATGCGCGACCACATGCAGGTCGGCGATGGCGTGCTCTTCTATCACTCGTCATGCCCGGAGCCGGGCATCGTGGGCCTGGCCACCGTGTCGAGCACGCCCTACCCCGACGAAACGCAGTTCGACAAGAAGAGCCACTACTACGACGAGAAGTCCACCCGCGAGGAACCGCGCTGGATGCTGGTCGACGTGACGCTCGAACGCAAGACGCGCCTCTTGCCGCTGCCCGAGCTGCGCGACGCGCCTGAGCTCCAAAGCATGATCGTCCTGAAGAGGGGCAACCGCCTCTCGATCACGCCGGTGACCGCCGCCGAGTGGAAAGCGGTGCTGAAGCGGTTGGGCTGATACCGCCCGTCAAGCTTCGAAGCGGATGCTCGCCAGGGTGACGTGGTTGCCGCCACGCTTCTGCGCCTGCATGAGCGCGGTGTCGGCGGCCTGAAGCAGGTCTTCCTGCGTGTGGGCGGTGTGCGGGAAGCTCGCCACGCCCATGGAAACGGTGAATCCCAGGTCCTGGCCGTTCAGCATGACGAGCTGGGTCGCGCACTGGCGGCGCAGGCCTTCCATTCGCGCATGGGCGGTGGCGAGGCCGACGCCGGAGAGCAGCACCGCGAAGCGGTCTTCGCTCAGGCGGCACGAGGCGTCCATCGCCCGCGTGTTGCTACGAAGCAGGCGTCCCAGCGCTTCCAGCACCCGCTGGCGCCCCTCGTCGCCCGAAGCGCGGGCCGCCTCGCCGAGCGGGTCGAGCGCCACCGACACGAGCGCGAACTCGCGGTGTTCCCGTGACGAAAGATCGACCTCGCGGCGCAACTGGTCTTCGAAGTGGCCACGCTGGTACAGGCCGGTGACGCTGTCGCGTACCCCCTGGTCCTGCATCTCGCGGCGCAGGGTCTCATTGGCCTGCTGCTGTTCCTCGAGCTGGCGCAGCGCGAGTTGCAACTGCGCCTCCGCGTGTCGTTGCGAGGTGAGGTCCTGCCAGATGGAACAGAGGTACTTCGGCGCACCACCGTCTGCCGAAGGCAACGCGAGGCGCGTGACCATGAACTCGCGGCGCGCGCCGCCCAGTTCGAGGCGGTGCTCGCTGACCTGCGGCACGGTCACCACCATCGCCGACTGATCGGCGGTCCGCATCGCGGCGCATGCCTGCGGGTCGACCAAATCCTCGTCGACAAGTCCGTCCGCACTGCGCCCGATGAGGCGCTGCATGCGGGGGTTCACGTGGACGTAGCGGCCGGTGGCAGCGTCTTTGATGGCGAACATGGCCTCGGCGCGATCCAGCAGGCTCATCGCGATCACGCCCCAGGCTTGCGGCGCCAGGCCGAGCGCAGCCGTCAAGGCGTGCGTCTGGTCGGCGCGCGCAGACAGTGCCTGCTGGTGGGTGTCGGTCATTCCTCGTCTCGTCGGTGCGTGCGGGCCGCCATGGGCGGCAGAACAAGTGCCTTGCCGGCGATTAGCGCACCCGGCCTGGCGCCTTGGAAACCCCTAGGTTGATCGATCATAGCGGTGACGTTCCGAGCTGCAGACCGCCCACCTCAAGTGCGGGGCGTGCAGATTCCGCACAAAAGACGTGCCCCGAAGCACGGTGTCGGCGCACCCCATTGCACACCAGCTCGGCGCCACTTTGCAGCGTGCCCCTCGTGCGCGCAGGGTGCACCGCCGTCTGGCACAGGAATCGCTTCCACGCCCTCAGACGTTCACACCCGCCCAAAACAGGGGCGCAGCCTTCTGAGGATCACCGTGTCTGGTTTCAAGACTTTCCTGAAGTCGGGCCATGCCCCGACGCTGTTCGCCTCGTTTCTCTACTTCGATTTCTGCTTCGCGATCTGGGTGCTCAACGGTGCGATGGCCCCGTTCATCAGCGAAACCTTCCAGCTCACCGCCGCACAGAAGGGCTTCATGGTGTCCGTGCCCATCCTGGCTGGAGCGCTCATGCGCTTTCCGCTGGGCGTGCTGGCGCAATACATCGGCCGCAAGAACGCGGCGATGGTCGAGATGGGGCTGATCGTGCTCGCGCTGGCGTTCGGCTTCTTCTTCGTGAACAGCTACGACAGCGTGCTCGCCATGGGCGTGCTGCTCGGCATTGCCGGTGCGAGCTTCGGCGTGGCGCTCTCGCTGGGCTCGGGCTGGTTCCCGCCCAAGTACAAGGGCCTGGCCATGGGGATCGCCGGGGCCGGCAACTCCGGCACGGTGCTCGCAGTGCTGTTCGCACCCCCGCTGGCCGCCAAGTTCGGCTGGTCGGCCGTGTATGGCCTGGCGGCGTGCACCATGCTGCTGCCGATGGCGGTGATGTGGTTCGCCGCGAAAGAGCCGCCCGATCGCGAGCACCAGACCTTCCGCGAGCACATCGCCTGCCTGTTCGAGAAGGACGGCTGGGCCTTCAGCCTGATCTACATCGTGACCTTCGGTGGCTTCATCGGCCTGGCGAGCTTTCTGCCGACCTACTTCTACGACCAGTTCAAGGTCACCAAGGTCGAAGCGGGCCAGCTCACCATGCTCGCCACGCTCATGGGCTCGGCGGTGCGCGTCGTCGGCGGCTACATCTCCGACCGCATCGGCGGCATCAACACCCTGAGCGGCGTGCTGGTGCTGGTGGCGGTGACGCTGGTTCTGTGCGGCTTTGCGGGCAATTCGGTGGCCATCACCACGCTGCTCTTCATGCTGTGCTTCGCCGCACTCGGCGCGGGCAACGGCGCACTGTTCCAGCTCGTGCCCCTGCGCTGGCCCCTCACCACGGCCGTGGCCGGTTCGATGATCGGCGAAGTAGGCGCACTGGGTGGCGGCTTCCTTCCCAATGCCATGGGTCAGTCCAAGCAGTACGCCGGCACCTACCTGTGGGGCTTTGTCTCGTTCGCCGTGCTGGCGCTCGTGATGCTCGTCATGCTGCGGATGGTGCAGATCCGCTGGACGCGCACCTGGGCGGAAAAAGGCGGCCGCGCCCGCCCGATGCCCGCCCCCTCGGCCTCGCCTAGCGCGGCAGGAAAAGCAACCAGTACACCAGCAATGCGTTGAACAAGGCCGACACCGCGAACGCGACCTTCCACATCAGCGTGGGGTCGCGCACCAGCAGCGGCGTCGGGCCCTGCGCCGACAGCGGTCGGGAAGCCCCGCGCTGCAGTGCGAGTTCCAGCTCCTCGGCCGTCTCGAAACGCTGCTTCTTCTCGAAGGCCACCGCCTTCAGCACGATGTGGTCGAGCCAGATCGGCACGTCGGGCCGCAGTCGAGACGGGGGCTTCGGCCGGCGGCGATAGCGCAACTTCTGGTAGGGCTCGATGTCACCGAACGGCAGGTGGCCGGTGAGCAACTGGTAGACCGTGACGCCGAGCGCGAAGAGATCCGTCTGCGCGTCGACGGGTTCGTCGTCCCACAACTCGGGGTTCATGTAGCTCGGCGTGCCGGCGTGAAGGCTGCGCTGCTCTTCGGGCTCGTTGCCCGACACCGCAACGCCGAGGTCGAGCAGCCGCAACTGCCCGTCATCGCCCAGGTGCAGGTTGCCGGGCTTGATGTCGCGGTGCACGACGCCCAGGCGGTGCAGCTTGCCGATCGCCCGCGTGGCCGCCAGCGCCCAATTCACCACCTCGGCGACGGGCAGGGCCTGCCCCGCGGCCAGGTGCTGCTCGAGCGTCTGCCCCGCATGCCAGTCGAAGACGAGGTAGAACGCGCTCGCATCGTGCACCTCGTGCAGAGCCACGAAGCCGGTGCTGCCGCGCTCGTTGACACGTGTGCCGAGCCAGGCCTCGTGCGCCAGCATTGCGCGCTCCTGCGCATCGTTCGCGCGTGAGGGATGCAAGGTCTTGAGCGCGCGCAGCGCCTTCGTCTCGATGTGGCGCACCTGGTAGAGGAGATGCACGCCGGTGTCGGCCACGAGCGCCGTCACGACGTGGCCATCGATCTCGTCGCCCACCTTGAGCCGCGGCGGCACGGGCAGTTGCCGGCTTCGCACCAGTGCGTCTTCCAGGCGCGAGCGCGCGAGGCCCCGCACCCGTGCCACGAGCGCGGTGGCGTTGTCCTGCGTGCCGTTGGCGAGCGCGGCCCGCGCGATTGCATCGCTGGCCTCCTGGGCCGTGCCCTGTTGCAGCAACTTCACCATCTGCGACTGGGGCAGCTTCGCGTGCACCCCGTCGGAGACGAGCACGAAGACGTCGCCGAGATGCAGCTCGCCTTGCAGGTAGTCGACGCGGATGGCGTCGTCCTGCCCCATCGCACGGGTGAGCTGGCTCCTCAGATCGGGGTGGTCCAGCGCGTGATCCTGCGTGAGCCGGCGGCACTCGCCATCACGCACCAGATAGGCTCGCGTGTCCCCGACATGGGCCACGGTCCAGGTCTGACCTCGCAGCGCCAAGGCCGTCAAGGTGCTCATGGCCGCGCCGTTGTGACGGCGGTTGTGGGCCGCGAGCCAACTGTTTTGCGCACTGATGATGCGGTCGAGCACCACGCTGGTGTCCCAGGTGGGTGGTGCACCGAAATAGTCTTCGACCACCGAACGCACGCTGGTCTGGGCCGCCATGCGGCCCTCGCCCCCCATCGACACACCGTCGGCGATCGCCGCGATGAAGCCCAGTTCTTCCTCGTGAGGAGCGGGCTTTCGTGCACCGGCGAAGTCTTCGTTTTCCTGTCTCGGCCCGCGCTCGCTCGCGTAGCCCACGTCGATGTCAAAGCTCATGTTGGTGCACCCGCCTGGGGCGCCTGTGAGGGTCGTCACGCTCGATGCAAGACGCTTGCCCGCAAAGCGTGCGCAAGGCACCACATTGCAGCCGCAAGCGTGGTGCGCGCTGGCACCGTGTTTGCTAACTATGCCGCCATAGAGAACCGCGAACGAGGAAGCGCTGCATGAAGAAGATGAAGTTGGTGATGGTCGGCAACGGCATGGCCGGGGTGCGCACCCTCGAAGAGCTGTTGAAGATCGCGCCTGATCTGTACGACATCACGGTGTTCGGTGCCGAGCCGCATCCGAACTACAACCGCATCCTGCTGTCGCCGGTGCTCGCGGGCGAACAGACGCTCGACGAGATCGTGCTCAACCCGCTGAGCTGGTACGAAGAGAACCGCATCAAGCTGCACCTGGGCAAGAAGGTGGTCGACGTCGACCGCCGCAACCGCATCGTCAAGGCGGCCGACGGCACCGAGGAGCCTTATGACCGACTGCTGATCGCCACCGGCTCCAACCCGTTCATCCTGCCCGTGCCCGGCAAGGACCTCGAAGGCGTGATCGCCTACCGCGACATCGCCGACACCAACACGATGATCGAGGCCGCGCAGAAGTACAAGCACGCGGTCGTGATCGGCGGCGGCCTGCTGGGCCTCGAAGCGGCCAACGGCCTCATGCTGCGTGGCATGCAGGTCACCGTCGTGCACATCATGCCGTGGCTGATGGAGCGCCAGCTCGACGATTCGGCCGGCAAGATGCTGCAGAAGTCGCTCGAAGCGCGCGGGCTCAAATTCCTCATCGGCGCAAGCACCCAGGCGCTGATCGGCGACCAGGACGGCGGCAAGGGTGGGCGCGTGATGGCGGTGCAGTTCAAGGACGGCACCGAGGTGCCCGCCGACCTGGTGGTCATGGCCGCCGGCATCCGCCCCAACACCGAGCTCGCCGAGAAGATCGGCCTGCACTGCAACCGCGGCATCGTCGTCAACGACACGATGCAGACCATCACCGACCCGCGCATCTACTCCATCGGCGAATGCGCGGCCCATCGAGGCATCGCCTACGGCCTGGTGGCACCGCTCTTCGAGCAGGGCAAGGTGTGCGCGACGCACCTGGCCGAGTTCGGCATCGGCCGCTACACCGGCTCGCAGACCAGCACCAAGCTCAAGGTGACGGGCATCGACCTCTTCTCTGCCGGCGACTTCATGGGTGGTGAAGGCAGCGAAGACATCGTGATGAGCGACCCCTACGGCGGCGTCTACAAGCGCCTCGTGGTGAAGGACGGCAAGCTCGTCGGTGCCTGCCTCTACGGCGACACGGTCGACGGCTCGTGGTACTTCAAGCTGATCCGTGAAGGCCGCACCGTGGCCGACATCCGCGACAAGCTGATGTTCGGAGAGTCCAACATCGGCGACACGGGCCACCAGGGCCACAACAAGGCCGCCGCGATGGCCGATGCCGACGAAGTCTGCGGCTGCAACGGCATCACCAAGGGCACGATCTGCAAGGCCATCAAGGAGAAAGGCCTCTTCACCCTGGAAGAGGTGCGCAAGCACACCAAGGCCTCGGCATCCTGCGGCTCGTGCACCGGCCTGGTCGAGCAGCTCATCATGTTCACCGCCGGCGGCGACTACTCCGCCACGCCGAAGAAGAAAGCCATGTGCGGCTGCACCGACGCGAGCCATCAGGAGGTGCGCGACGCGATCCGCGAGCAGAAGCTGCTCACCATCGCCGACACGCAAAAGGCGCTCAACTGGCGCACGCCCAACGGCTGTTCGAGCTGCCGCCCGGCGCTCAACTACTACCTCATCAGCACCTGGCCCAAGGAGGCCAAGGACGACCCGCAATCGCGCTTCATCAACGAGCGCAGCCACGCCAACATCCAGAAGGACGGCACCTACTCGGTCGTGCCGCGCATGTGGGGCGGCGAGACGACCGCGTCCGAACTGCGCCGCATCGCGGACGCCGTCGACAAGTACAAGATCCCCACCGTCAAGGTCACCGGCGGCCAGCGCATCGACCTCTTGGGCGTGAAGAAGGAAGACCTGGTCAACGTCTGGAAGGACATCGGCATGCCCTCGGGCCACGCCTACGCCAAGGCGCTGCGCACGGTGAAGACCTGCGTGGGCAGCGAGTGGTGCCGCATGGGCACGCAAGACAGCACCCAGATGGGCAAGGACCTGGAGCGCGCGATGTGGCGCATGTATGCGCCACACAAGGTGAAGTTCGCCGTCTCGGGCTGCCCGCGCAACTGTGCAGAGTCGGGCATCAAGGACGTGGGCATCATCGGCGTCGACTCCGGCTGGGAGATGTACATCGCCGGCAACGGCGGCATCAAGACCGAGGTGGCGCACTTCCTCGTGAAGCTCAAGACGGCCGAAGAAGTGCTCGAGTACACGGGCGCCTTCTGCGAGCTCTATCGCCAGGAAGGCTGGTACCTCGAGCGCACCGTGCACTACGTGAACCGCGTGGGCCTTGACTACGTGAAGAAGCGCATCCTCGACGACCACGAGGGCCGCAAGGCGCTGTGGGCGCAACTGCAGTACGCGCTCGACGGTGAACCCGATCCGTGGTTCGAGTTCGACAAGGCGCAGGTCGACACACGCCAGTTCACGCCCGTCCAGACGGTCTGATCACCTTTCATTGCCTTTCGAGAATTCC
>DASWSY010000609.1:0-2492 GCA_036402415.1 Rhizobacter sp.
CGGTCGCCTATCGAATCGGTGTGGTCTACATCAAGTTCGTCGGCACGCTCGCAATGTATGACCGGATCGATGTCGAAACGGTGGAAATGGAGTGAACATCATGGACGTGCGTCCCATTCACACGGAGCAGGACTATCGTGAGGCGCTGGAGATCGTATCGCGGCTCGTCGATGCGGATCCTGCGCCCGGCACCCCCGACGGCGATCATCTTGAGGTGCTGGCCACGCTCGTGGAGCGCTACGAGGCCGAGCACTTCCCGATGGATCGGCCGGATCCGATCGAAGCGATCAAGTTCCGCATGGAGCAGGCCGGCCTCTCGGCCAGCGACCTGCAGCCGTATATTGGCAACCTGAACCGTGTGTACGAAGTGCTGAACGGCAAGCGGGGCCTGAGCCTCGCCATGATCCGGCGCCTGAACCGCGAATTGCAGATCCCGGCTGAGGTGCTGATCGGCTGATGTGCCGATCGCGCCCGGCTTCTTATCACTGATGCAAGGGAATTCATGACGAAAACGATGCTGATGCTGGCCGCTGCGGGTGCGCTGGCGACTTCCGCGCAAGCGGCCGAGCAGTGTGTGGCGACGACGGTCGACGCGACGGTGCTGAAGGTGATCGACCGGCAGCAGACGATCCAGCTGCCGCTCGTGTCGGCCGGTTGCCAGTCGCGCGGCGACTGCAAGGTGACCGGGGTCGAGACGTACAAGACAGATCCGACCTTCGATGTGGTGCTGGAGGTGGCCGGCAAGCAGTACACCGTGACCTCGCCGGCCGCGCCCACCGGCAAGACGATGGCGGTGCAGCTCGAAGGCTGCGGCGCGGATCGCAAAGCCAAGCTGGTGGCGGTGACCCACTGAGCGAGGCCGATCATGGATGCCATGGCATGGGTGGAGGATGATGGCGGCCGCATCGCGGCGGGTTTCAAAGGCAAGGCCGGCGATTGCGTGGCACGGTCGCTGGCGATCGCCAGTGGCCGGCCGTACCGGGAAGTCTATGACCGGCTCGCGGCCGGGATGGGCAGCCAGCGTGTCGTCAAGGGCGACAGGGCGGTGCGCTCCGCGCGCAACGGCATCAACACCTCGCGCAAATGGTTCAAGGACTACATGGCCGAGCTGGGCTTTGTGTGGATCCCGACCATGGCGATCGGGCAGGGCTGCCGCGTGCATCTGGCCGCCGGTGAGCTGCCGCCCGGACGGCTGGTGGTAATGGTCTCCAAGCATTGCACGGCGGTGATCGATGGCGTGATTCACGACACGCACAATCCCCAGCGCGACACCGGGCGATGCGTGTACGGTTACTGGGTCGCTGCGTCGCAGGCGTAACGGGGCGATGACCGCATGATGGCGAAATACCCGCTGCAACATGGCCCCTACCGGGCGCCAGCGGTGCAGCCCGGCGACCTCATCGATTGCGTGCGCTATGAGGGTCCGGTCTGTGTGGGCGGGTTCACCCGCGCACCGATCCCGTGGCCACTGGTCGAGGATTGCGGCCGTCCCCAGCTGGTGCTCACGGGCGATCTGTTGCGCGCGCTGGCACAGGAGCAGACCAAGGCCGTGGCATGGTGGTGGGGCGTGTCGGACCAGACGGTGCGCAACTGGCGCACGCTGCTGGGCATCGAGCCGGGGCCGCCCGGCAACCGGCCGTGGCAGGAGGGCGAGCTCGCGCTGGTGCGGGATGCGACGCTGACAGCGGCCGAGGTGGCGGCCCGCACCGGGCGCACTCCCGATGCCGTGTACCTCCAACGCGGCAAGGCCGGTGTGCAGGGGCGCAAGGCCAAGGCCTTCCCGTGGACCGAGGCGCACGACGCACGGATACGCGAGCGCTATCACACCGCGCGCGCGGCCCTGTTGGCCGAGATCGGCTGCAGCGACAAGCTGCTGCGCGAGCGCGCCAGACAGTTGGGGCTCGCGTTGCGCCCGCACCGGATGGTGCTGCCGCCCAGACCTTGGCTGCCCGAGGACGACGCCGAGCTTGCTGGCATGGCGCAGCTGACGGCGCGCGCGGCGGCCGAGCGTCTTGGGCGCACCGCGTCGGCCGTCACGCAGCGCCGCATCGCGCTGCGTGCGCGCGCCGGCGGGGGCTCGTAACGCGCGATCTTTCTGGGTGGTGCGGTTCCCACCTTGACGCCCTGCGGCAAGGCTCCTATGATTTCGCGCAGACGGAGCCACCGGCCCGTTTGCGCTGGCATTGCATTATCTCTGTTCGAGAACCGGTTCCGCTTCATCTGTCGCACCCCCTCGCCCTCGGGTCCTTTCCTGTGGCAGGTTACAGCCAGCATCTCCTGCACGATCTGGAGAGTTCCTGTCATGTCCGGTGCGTTCTATCCCCGCACGATCACGTACGTGAAACACCGCGCCAAAGAGCTGCAGGCGGCGTTTCCGGGCCTTCCGCTCACTACCGCCCAGAAGGCGACGGCGTGCGCGCTGGGCTTTCAAAGCTGGTTCGACTGCCTAGCCCGCCTGCAAGGCGTCCATCCGCAGGATTCCCCGCCCGACG
>DASWSY010000610.1:0-4155 GCA_036402415.1 Rhizobacter sp.
GGCACGTCCAACGGCAAGTACGCCTTGAAGATCGATCGCATGTTGTCAAGCTCAAACCTGAGCTGGCTTGGAGAGAACAATGTCAGCTGAAGAGAACACCCCCCAGTCCGCCGAAGACGCGATGGCCGCCGAGTGGGCCGCCGCGCTCGCCGAAGCCAAGCCCGAAGTCGCGACCGAGGTGCAGGCCGAGCAGGCCGCGCCCGTGGCCTTCCAGAACTTCAACCAGGCCAACCCGGCGGCGGCGGGCAACGACATCAACATGATCCTGGACATCCCGGTGCAGCTCACCGTGGAACTGGGTCGCACGCGCATCCCCATCAAGCACATCCTGCAGCTCGCACAAGGCTCGGTGGTCGAGCTCGACGCGCTGGCCGGCGAGCCGATGGACGTGCTGGTCAACGGCTACCTCATCGCCCAGGGCGAGGTGGTGGTGGTGAACGACAAGTTCGGCATCCGCTTGACCGACATCGTGACGCCGAGCGAGCGCATGCGCCGCCTGAGCAAGGGCGGCTGATGTCTTCTGGAATCGTCTCGATCCTGTGGTTCATCGCGATCGTCGCGATGATCCCGGCGGCCCTGTGGCTGCTCAAGCGCACCCCCATGGGCGGCGCCGGCGGCCAGGGCGTGATGCGCAGTGTGGCCATGCTGCCGCTTTCGCCCAGCCAGCGCATCGTCACCGTCGAAGTGGGGCAGGGCGCCGACCGCCAGTGGCTCGTGCTCGGCGTCACCGCGCAGACCATCACCACGCTGCACACCATGCCGCCGCAGGCCGATGCCGCGCCGTCTGCCGGTGCACCCGTTCCGCCTTTTGCCCAGCTCCTCGCCAAGCTGCGCCGTGATCCCCAAGGACCCAGTGGTGAACACTGAACTCGCTTTTTTTTCGCCTTGCGTGAAACGCGTGGCGCGCATTGCCGGCCTGTCGTTGATTTCGGCCGTTCCTTGCCTGGCTTTAGCCCAGCAGGCCGGTGGCCCGAGCCTGCCGCTGGTGGTGGGGCAGGGCGCAGGCGGCACCAGCTACTCGGTGCCGATCCAGACGCTGCTGTTCTTCACGGCGCTGAGCTTCCTGCCGGCCGTGCTGCTGCTGATGACCGGCTTCACCCGCATCGTGATCGTGCTGAGCCTCCTGCGCCAGGCGCTGGGCACGCAATCGGCGCCGCCCAACCAGGTGATCGTGGGCCTCTCGCTCTTCCTCACCTTCTTCGTGATGAGCCCGACGCTCGACCGTGTGTACACGCAGGCCTACCAGCCCTACGCCGAGAACCGCATCGCCTTCGACGAGGCGCTCAAGCGCGGCGAGGTGCCCATGCGTGAATTCATGCTCAAGCAGACCCGCCAGTCCGACGTGGCCCTCTTCGCCAGGCTCGCCAAGCTCGACCCGAACGTCAAGGCTGCCGACGTGCCGTTCAAGGTGCTGGTGCCCGCCTTCGTGACGAGCGAACTCAAGAGCGCCTTCCAGATCGGCTTCCTGATCTTCATCCCCTTCCTGGTGATCGACATGATCGTCGCCAGCGTGCTGATGAGCCTGGGCATGATGATGCTGAGCCCGGTGCTGGTGGCGCTGCCCTTCAAGCTGATGCTCTTCGTGCTGGCCGACGGCTGGAACCTGCTCCTGGGTTCGCTGGCGGCGAGCTTCGCGCAATGACGGCCCCCACGTCGCTTCGCTCCTGCCCCCCGAGGGGGCGCCTCGCCTGGGGCCCGGCAAAGCCGGTTCCCCGGCGAGTTGCTTGATCAGTCGGCAATTCGCGTCGCTCTTGCATTCGACAGATTCATCATGGACTCCCAACAAGTCTTCACCGTCGGCCAGCAGGGCCTGTACATCCTGCTCATGGTGGCCGCGCCCGTGCTGCTGGTCATCCTCGGCGTGGGCCTGCTCGTGAGCATCTTCCAGGCGGCCACGCAGATCCACGAGTCGACCCTGTCCTTCGTGCCCAAGCTCGTGGCGGCGGTGGTCGTGATGGCGATCGCCGGGCCGTGGATGCTGACGACCCTGGTCGAATTCATCCAGCGCACGATCACGTCCATCCCCGGGGCGGTCGGCTAGCCGGCGTCCATCGTGCTGACCTTCAGCGAAGCCCAGGTCATGGAGTGGCTCACGCCGCTCCTGTGGCCCTTCATCCGCACGCTGGCGCTCTTCACCACCATCCCGGTGCTGTCGCAGCGGCAGGTGCCGATGCGCGTGCGGGTGGGCCTGGCCTTCCTCATCACCGTGTGCGCCCAGGCCTCGCTGCCGCCCATGCCGGTGATCCGCCTCGACTCGGCGCAAGCGGTGCTCGTGGTCATCCAGCAGGTGCTGGTGGGCGCGACGCTCGGCTTCGCGGCACGCATCGTCTTCGCCGCCATCGAGTTCGCGGGCGAACTGGTCGGCCTGCAGATGGGCCTCAACTACGCGGGCTTCTTCGACCCGTCCACCGGCGGTCAGGGCACGGCGGTGGGCCGCTTCTTCGGCACCACGGTCGCCTGGCTCTTCGTCGTCATCAACGGCCACCTGCTGATCATCATGGCGCTGGTGGGCAGCTTCGAGGTGTTTCCGGTGTCGCCCGAGCCGTTTTCCGTGCTGCGGGCGCTGCAGCCCCAGACCTGGGGCGCCGAGGTCTTCAAGCTGGGCCTGTGGATCGCGCTGCCCATGCTGACGATGCTGCTCTTCGTCAACCTGGTGCTGGGCGTGATCTCGCGGGTGTCGCAGCAGATGAACATCTTCGCGATCGGCTTCCCGATCACGCTGGCCGTGGGCCTGCTGGGCGTGCTGCTCACGCTGCCGATGATGCAGGCGCCGTTCACCATGGTGCTGGAGCAGATGCTGGCGCGGTTCCAGTAGCCCCCGGTCGCTTCGCTCCTGCCCGCCGGGCATTGCTCGACGCCGTGCATCGCGTCGCGTGCACGTGAGGCACCGAAACGCCTGACAGGCCCGCGCATGCCGGGAACTGCACCCTCCTTCCCCCTTTTATTGCGCTCAAGTTCCGGCGCCCAGCCGGAACAATCCCGGGAAGTCCCAACCCATTTCCCATGGCCGCTTCCGACCAAGACCGCAACCTGCCAGCTTCGCAACGGAAGCTCGACAAGGCCCGCCGCGAAGGCCAGGTGGCGCGTTCGCGCGACCTGGGGCACTTCACCGCCATCGCGGTGGGGGGCGCAGTGGTGGTGGCCGCCGCGCCGCAGATCACCCACTGGTCGGCCAGGCTGCTCAGCGACGGGCTTCGCTTCAACGCCGCGGCGGTGCAGAACCCCGAGGCCATGATCGAGCGCCTGGGTGGCCTGGGCCTGCAGATGCTGTGGATCGTGCTGCCGCTGGGCGTGCTGATGATGGTGGTGGCGCTCGCGGCCAGCGTCTTTTCCGGTGGCTGGGTGTGGACCTTCAAGCCGCTCGTGCCCAACTTCGGCAAGCTCAACCCGATCACCGGCCTGCCGCGCATCTTCTCCAAGCAGCAGCTCATCGACGCCCTCAAGGCCTCGCTGCTCGCGCTCATCCTCGGCACGATCGGCGCGCTGTACCTGCGCGCCAACATCGACACCTTCGGCGGCGCGCTGGGCATGGCGCTGCCGGCGGCGCTCTCGCACGCCGGGGGCGCCATCGTGGGCGGCATGCTGCTGCTCCTGCTGGCGCTGGCGGGCTTTGCCGCCATCGACGTGCCGCTGCAGCGCTTCCTGCATGCCCAGCGGCTCAAGATGAGCCACCAGGAAATGAAGCAGGAGCAAAAGGAGACCGAGGGCAACGTCGAGGTCAAGGCCAAGGCGCGTGCCCGCATGCGCGAGATGGCCAACAAGCGCATGCTCGCCGCCGTCCCCAACGCCGACCTGGTGGTGATGAACCCGACCCACTACGCCGTGGCGCTCAAGTACGACGAGGCGAAGATGGGTGCACCGCGCGTGGTGGCCAAGGGCCTGGATTTCATGGCCTTCAAGATCCGCGACGCTGCGAAGGACTCGCAGGTGCCGGTGCTGCAGGCGCCGGTGCTCGCGCGTGCGCTGTATGCGCATGCCGAGGTCGACCGCGAGATTCCCGCGGCGCTCTTCTCCGCCGTGGCGCAGGTGCTGGCCTACGTGTACCAGCTGCGCGCGGCCATCGCCGGCCGTGTGGCGATGCCGGGCGCACTGCCCGAGCTCAGCGTGCCGCCGGAGCTGGACCCGCACAACAAGCCGGGCTGGGTGCCTGACGAG
>DASWSY010000611.1:0-11874 GCA_036402415.1 Rhizobacter sp.
CGGGCTGCAGGCCCGAGGTGGTCAGCATCTTGGCGATCACCGCCGCGTCGGCCGGCACGAAGCCGCGTGCGAGGCCGGCGGCCAGCGCGGTGGCGAAGGTGCAGCCGGTGCCGTGGGTGTTGGACGCTGCACGGCGCGGCAGGCCGAGCCAGCCGCTCGCGTGGTGGCTGAGCCAGTAGTCGCGTGCCATCGGTTCGTCGGCGTCGCCGCCGGTGATGCACGCGCCCTGCGCGCCCAGCGCCCGCAGCGCGCGGGCCTGGTCGGGCACGTCGGGGTCCTGGCGCATCAGCAGCACGGCCGCTTCGCGCCGGTTGGGCGTGACGACGGTGGCGCGTGGCAGCAACTCGCGCCGGTAGGCCTCGACCAGCGCGGCATCGGCGAAGCTCGCGCCGCTGCTCGCACGCAGCACCGGGTCGACCACCAGGGCCAGCGGGCCGCGCTCGCGCAGCCGATCGACCCACCGCGCCACCACCTGCACGTTGGCCACGCTGCCGAGCAGGCCGGCCTTGAGGGCGGCCGGCGGCAGGTCGCCGGCCAAGGCTTCGAGCTGTGCATCGAGCTGCTCGGGCGGCACCGGGTGCACGCTCTCGACGGCCACGCTGCTCTGCGCGGTGAGGGCGGCCACGACGGGACACAGGTGCACCTCGGCCGCGTCGGCCGCGCGCTGGTCGGCGCTCAGGCCGGCGCCGCCGCCGCTGTCGTGCCCGGCGATGCTCCAGACGATGGGAGGAGGCGTCATCGTTCAGCCGATCAGGAAGGGACGGCCGGTCACCGGCGTGGTGGCTACCGCCATGGGCTGCGGTGCCATCGCGCCGGCGAGGCGTGCCAGGCGGCCGGCCTGCACCGCGTGCGCGAAGGCCGCGGCCATGCGCACCGGGTCGCCCGATTGCGCCACGGCGGAGTTGAGCAGCACGCCGTCCAGGCCCAGCTCGAGCGCGCTCACCGCGTGCGAGGGCGTGCCGAGGCCGGCGTCGACGATCAGCGGCACCTCGGGCAGGCGCTCGCGCAGCGTGCGCAGCGCGTGCGGGTTGAGCAGCCCCTGGCCCGAGCCGATGGGCGCGCCCCAGGGCATGAGCACCTGGCAGCCGGCGTCGAGCAGGCGGCGGCAGGTGACGAGGTCGTCGGTGCAGTACGGGAAGACGCAGAAGCCCTCCTTCACCAGCAGCTCGGCCGCGTGCAGCAGCTCCCACGGGTCGGGCTGCAGCGTGTGCTCGTCGCCCACCACCTCGAGCTTGATCCAGGCGGTGCCGTAGAGCTCGCGGGCCATGTGCGCGAGCTGGATGGCCTCGTGCGCGGTGCGGCAGCCGGCGGTGTTGGGCAGCAGGTGGCCGCCGCGCGCGCGCAGTGCGGCGGCGATCTCGGCGACCACGCCGTTGTCGCCCCCGCCCGCGAGGGTGCGGCGCAGGCCCACCGTGACGACCTGCGTGCCCGAGGCCTCGATGCAGTCGCGCAGCACCTGCGGCGAGGGGTAGCCGGCCGAGCCGAGGAAGAAGCGGCTGCTGAGCTCGGTGCCGTAGACGGTCCAGGAATCGGCGTGCATGCTCAGCCTCCGACGATGGCGCGGAACACCGTGACCTGGTCGCCCGGCGAAAGCAGCGTCTGCTGGCGCGCCGCCTGCGGCACGAACTGGCCGTTGAGCGCGGTGGCGACCTGGCCCTCCAGCGGCTCCAGCAGTGCCGCGAGGCTCAGGCCCGGCGCCCAGGGTTTCGGCGTGCCGTTGAGGGTGACCTGCAGTTCATGCATGCTGGGGCTCCTTGAAGGCCTGGGCGAGGGCGTCGTCGACCAGCGCGGGGGCGAGCAGCCAGCCGTGGCGGTACAGGCCGGTGATGCGCAAGAGGCCCGGCGACGATTCGATGCGCGGCCGATGGTCCGGCCAGGCGGGGCGCAGGTTGGTGTCGAGGTGCACGATGCGCGCCTCGGCCAGGCCGGGCAGCACGCTGTGTGCGGCGGCCATGAGCTCGACGGCACTGCGCAGGCTCACCGGCGAGCGGTCTTCGCTCTCGATCTCGCTGGCGCCCACGACGATGTGCCCGTGCGCGCGCGGCACGATGTAGACGCGGTGGCGCGGGTGCAGCAGGCGCACCGGGTGGCGCAGGTTCACGCCGGGGGCGTGCAGCCACACGAGTTCGCCGCGCACGCCGCGCAGGCCCGAGCCCTCGTCGTGCGTGCCGGGGCCGGTCTTGTCTCCCCGGGCGCCCAGCCCGCGAACGTCGATCGCGAGGTCGCAGGTGATGCGCTGGCGCGCGTCGATCTGCAGGCAGCCCGGGTGCACCTGCGTCACGCGCTGGCCCCAGTGCCAGTGCACCCCCGGTGCCTGCGCGGCCAACGCGTCCAGCAGCAGGCGCGGCTCGAGCTGACCCTCGCCTGGCAGCCACCAGGCCGACAGGCCCGGCAGCAGCTCGGGCTCCATCACCCGCAGCTCGCTCGCCGGCACGATCTCGGGCGCGGGCCAGGCGCCGGGGTCGCTCTGCGCGGCGCTGCGCAGCTTGACCATCACGCGCAGCGCCGAGCCGAGGTCGGCGCTGTGCGCGACCAGCAGGCTGCCCTGCACGCGCAGCAGCGTCTGCGGCGCCTGCGGCGCGAGGGCCGCCACCACATCGCGCCAACGCAGGATCGAGCGCCAGCCGAGCGCGGCGAGTTCCGGCTCGGCGTGGTCGAGCTCCGCGAGCGGGCTCAAGAGGCCCGCGGCGGTGTAGCCGGCGGCCACGGGGTGCGCGAGCGTGTTGCCGAGCGGCGGTGCCTCGGGGCCGTGCGCGGGGTCGACGACCTGCACCGTGTGGCCGTCGCGCGCGAGCCGCCACGCGAGCAGTCGGCCCAGCACGCCGGCGCCGGCGATGGCGATGCGTAGACCGCTCATACCGGATGCACCGGGATGTAGATCTCACCACCCTTGGCCTTGAACTCGGCCGACTTCTCCGCCAGGCCCTGCGAGAGCGCGTCGCCTTCGGCGAGACCGCGCGCGGCGGCGTAGTCGCGCACGTCCTGCGTGATCTTCATCGAGCAGAACTTCGGCCCGCACATCGAGCAGAAGTGCGCATGCTTGGACGAATCCTTCGGCAGCGTCTCGTCGTGGTACTCGCGCGCCGTGTCGGGGTCCAGGCCGAGGGCGAACTGGTCGTTCCAGCGGAACTCGAAGCGCGCCAGGCTCATCGCGTCGTCGCGTGCACGCGCGCCCGGGTGGCCCTTGGCGACGTCGGCCGCGTGCGCGGCGATCTTGTAGGCCATCAGCCCCTGCTTCACGTCGTCGCGGTCGGGCAGGCCGAGGTGTTCCTTGGGCGTCACGTAGCAGAGCATCGAGGTGCCCATCCAGCCGATCATCGCGGCGCCGATGGCACTCGCGATGTGGTCATAGCCGGGCGCGATGTCGATGGTGAGCGGGCCCAGGGTGTAGAAGGGCGCTTCGTCGCAGTGCCTGAGCTGCTCGTCCATGTTGGCCTGGATGAGGTGCATCGGCACGTGGCCCGGGCCTTCGATCATGGTCTGCACGTCGTGCTGCCAGGCGATCTGCGTCAGCTCGCCGAGCGTGCGCAGCTCGGCGAACTGCGCTTCGTCGTTGGCGTCGGCGGCGCTGCCGGGGCGCAGGCCGTCGCCGAGCGAGAAGCGCACGTCGTAGGCCTTCATGATCTCGCAGATCTCCTCGAAGTGCGTGTAGAGGAAGTTCTCCTGGTGGTGCGTGATGCACCACTTGGCGAGGATGGAGCCGCCGCGCGAGACGATGACGGTGCGCCGCTTCGTCGTGAGGTGGATGAAGGGCAGGCGCAGGCCGGCGTGGATGGTGAAGTAGTCGACGCCCTGTTCGGCCTGCTCGATCAGCGTGTCGCGGAAGATGGCCCACGACAGCTCCTCGGCCACGCCGCCCACCTTCTCCAGCGCCTGGTACAGCGGCACCGTGCCGATGGGCACCGGCGAGTTGCGCAGGATCCAGTCGCGCGTGGTGTGGATGTGGCGGCCGGTCGAGAGGTCCATCACCGTGTCGGCGCCCCAGCGCGTCGACCACACGAGTTTTTCCACTTCCTCCTCGATGCTCGAGGTGACCGCCGAGTTGCCGATGTTGGCGTTGACCTTGACCTTGAAGTGGCGGCCGATGATGGTCGGCTCGAGCTCGGGGTGGTTGATGTTGGCCGGGATGATGGCGCGGCCGCGCGCCACTTCGTCGCGCACGAACTCGGGCGTGATCTCGGCGGGCATGCGGGTGCCGAGCGCGTTGCCGGCGAGGCGCTGTTCGCGCGCTGCATCGCCCAGGTAGTCGCGCGTCCATTCGCGGCGGTCGTTCTCGCGGATGGCCACGAACTCCATCTCGGGCGTGACGATGCCGCGCCGGGCGTAGTGCATCTGCGTGACGTTCGTGCCGCTCCTGGCACGGCGCGGCGTGCGCTGCAGCGCGGCGGCTTCGGCGTGAAGGCGGGCGAGCTGCGGGTCGGCCGTGGCTTCGCTGCGCAGGCCGTCGTCGCGCGCGCTGCGTGGGCGGGCGGTGTGCCATTCGGTGTCGCCGCGTGCCTCGATCCAGTCCGCACGCAGGGGTGGCAGGCCCTGGCGCACGTCGAAGGGCACGGCGGGGTCGGTGCAGGGGCCGGAGGTGTCATGCACCATCACCCGCTCGCCGTTGCTCAGCAGGATCTCGCGCATCGGCACGCGCACGCCGGTGAGCGGGCCGTCGAGATGGACCTTGCGCGACGACGGGAAGGGCTCGCGCGCCAGCGCCAGCCGTTGCAGGAAATCGTCGGAAGAAGTGTCGGGGGTGGGCATCGCGGTCTCCGGTGGCAGCAACAGGGGGTGTCGTGCTCCGGAGTCCGCCGGCCGGCTGGGCGATGGGGCAGGGCCTGGACCTTCTCGGGGCCTGCCCGGCCCATCGCGGGCCGATCGTCTTCGCTCTTCTTACGCCGGTATGAACCGGATCAAGTTCTCGGGTTTGGTCTCGCCATCTCAGCGCCTGGAGCCTTGCGGCCCGGCACACCCCGGAGCGGGGCGGATTGTGGCGGGCGCGCGGGCGCGTCGTCAACCCAAGTCACTTCGCGCGTCAGGTCGATGGCTCCGGACCGGCACCGCGGTGCGCCTTGTTGTAGTCGTAGACGTGCCCGTCGGGCAGACGGCCGCCTTCGACGGAATTGACGCCACCCCGGCCCACGCTCTCGGGCAGCTCGGTGGAGATGCAGACGTGGCGCTTGCCTTCGCGGCGGCGCTCCTCGCTGAACTTGAGGGCGCCCAGCAGGTCGTTGGCCGCGAACGCCTGGTGCGCCGGCCCGTCACCCGGTTCGAGCCAGAAGACGACGATGCTCATGAATCCTGATCCAAGGCCGCGTGCCCGCGGCGATGGGGCGCATTGTCACTGCAAGGTCTTGGGCGGGTCTTTCACGGGGGCCTGCTGCCCCGGTGCCGGCGGGTCGCTCACCGGCGGGTCCACCAGCGGTGGAGGAGGCGGGGGAGGCGGGGCCACCGGCGGATCGGGCGGCACGTCGTGCGCGCGCATCGCGATGCTCACAGGTTGGGGTTGCGGAAGACCGCGTGCAGGCTGGGTGCCATCTCGCCCTCGCCGCCTCCCTGGCTGGCAAGCAGCAGGGCCTGCTCCCACAGCGCCTGGGCCATGAGGTAGGGGTCGACCGTGCGGGCCCAGTCCTCTTCCCACAGGCTGGTGGCGAGGGCCAGGGTGTCCTGGCTGCCCAACTCGGGGTCGAGACCGCGGATCGCGGCCGCGCAGGCTTCGATCCATGCGTCGCGGCGGCCGGGCATGCGCAGGCGGCCGTCGGCGCGTGCCTGTGCGCACTCTTCCGGCTCGCGGTGGCGCTGGTAGTACCAGAAGGTTTCGGCGATCTCGGGCAAGAGCCCGGTCTGCACGTGCGGGTCCAGCACCATCAGGCGGGTGGCAAAGCGCTGGATCCAGAGCGACTTGTCATTCGGCATGGAGGGCTCCTGTAGTTGAGTCCATGCTCGGCGCCGCACCGGGCCCCGTTAAGCGGTCGATGTCGCCTTCGTGCGCAGGCGATCTCCGACACGCCTGTCAGACAATCGGCGCATGAAACGCATCGCGATCGTCGGGGCCATGCACCAGGAACTCGAAGCCCTCCTCGCGGCCATGCCCGACGAGCGGCCGGTGCAACGCGCGGGGCGCGAGTTCTGGCTCGGCCACCTGGCCGGCCACGAGGTCGTGGTGGTGCTCTCGCGCATCGGCAAGGTCGCCGCGGCGACGACGGCCACGCTGCTGCTGAGCGACTTCGAGGTCTCGCGCATCGTCTTCACCGGCACGGCCGGCGGACTGGCACCGGGGGTGAACGTGGGCGACGTGGTCGTGGCCGACACGCTCCTGCAGCACGACATGGACGCCTCGCCGCTCTTCCCGCGCCACGAGGTGCCGCTGTATGGGCGCGACCGCTTCGCCGCCGACGCGGCGATGTCGGCCGCGCTGGCCGAGGCCTCGCGCGAGGCGCTGGCCGCGCTGGGTGCCGATGCCGCGAAGGTGCACCGCGGCCTCGTCGTGAGCGGCGACCGATTCGTCTGCGAACGCGCCGAGAACGACGCCTTGTGCGCACGCCTGCCCGACGCGCTGGCGGTCGAGATGGAAGGCGCGGCACTGGCCCAGGTGTGCCACGACTTCGGCGTGCCCTTCGCGGTGGTGCGCACCGTGTCGGACCGGGCCGATGACAGTGCGCACGTGGACTTCAACCGCTTCGTGGCCGAGGTGGCGAGCCGCTACACGCTCGCCATCGTCAGCCGTTGGCTCACGAACTCGAGCAGCTGAAGTTGGCGGCGTCCTCCAGGCTGCCGCTGCCGTTGTAGCGCGCGAACTGCGGGTAGGGGCACAACGGCCGCGTGCGATTGGGGAAGTGCGGGTTGTTCGCGGCGGCGCGGGCGGCGATGGACGCCGGCGCGATGCCGCGCTCGACCCAGTCGACCATCGGCGTGAGCGCATCGAACTGGTCGGTGGCCCGGCCGCCGGCGCAGTGGTTCTCGCCCGGGATGGGAAAGAAGCGCGCGAACGACTGCACGCCCGTGAGCCCGCCATGATTCGCGGCCAGTCGCTCGAAATAGTCGGCCGTGTCGTGCGCGCTGAAGATCGGGTCGGCCAGGCCGTGCAGGAACATCAGCTTGCCGCCGCGCGCCTGGTAGGCGGTGAGCCGGTCGTCGGCGTAGGTGTCGTAGATCGACGAGAAGGCCGCCATGCGCAGCGGGTCGGTGTCGATGTCGAAGTCGAGCGGTGCGAAGCTCGGGTCCGGCGGGGTGAAGAATTCCCAGCGCAGCGCGTCGGCCATCAGCGTGTTGTAGGCCGAGTTGGGCACGGCGGTGGTGGAGCTGCCGAGCGTCCAGGCGCGCCAGCCGGGCTGGTCGACCGCCGGGTCGGCCACCTGGCCGGCGTAGAGCTTCACGTTGGCGCTGTTGCGCGGGCCGTCGAAGAGGCGCTGCAGCGTGGTGACCTGCGCGGCGCTCAGGCAGGTGTCGTCCTTCGCGCCGGCGCATTGCAGCACCGTGGGGTCGAAGTTGCAGGCCTTCCAGTTCGACACCATGCCGTCGCCCGCGCCGTCGAGCGCGTCGCACTGCTGCAGGATCGCGCTCGACACCAGCGCCATGTCGGTGTTCGAGTACGCGCGGCTCAGGATGGGCGCGCCGTTCGAAAGCGGCGCGATCGCGGTGAGCTGCTGGTTGTTCCACATCGCGGCCACGGTGGCCCCGCTCGACACCCGCATCGCCGGCGCATGCACCACCACGCCGTCGAAGTAGCTCGGGAAGCGCTGCGTGAACATCATCCCCTGACGGCCACCGCCGGAGCAGCCGACGAAGTACGACTTGTCGGGCGCGCGGCCGTAGCGCGCCGCGATCAGCGCCTTGGCGTTGACGGCGGTCTTGTCGAAGGCGTTGTAGGCGTGGTCGATCCTGGCGAGCGGGTCGGTTGCGAAGTCGGCCGCCGAGCCGCCCGTGTGGCCGCCGTCGGTGTTGACCACCGCGTAGCCGCGAGCGAGCGCGGGCCGCAGGTCGTCGAGCGGGCCGACGTTGGTGCCGGTGGCCGCGCCGATCGAGCCGTCGTTGCCGCCACCGCCCATGAAGAGGAAGCGGCCGTTCCAGTCGTCGGGCAGGGTGAGGCGGTAGCCGATCGCGTAGTTCCGGCCGTCGACACCGACGCGCGCGTTGGTGCTGCCCGTCACCACGCAGTGGGCCGGCAGTCCCACGCCTCCGGCCGAGGCGGCTCCGCTCACGCGGTAGGCGGTGGTGAGGGTGGTGGCGGTGAGCGCGGTGCGGCCGACGGCATCGCAGCGTTCCTGCGCAGTGGGCGCGGCGTTGTCGTCGCCGCCGCCGCCGCATGCCGCAAGCGCGGCGATGGCGAGGGGCACGACGACGACGGACAGCACGAGCGACGCTCGTGTGCGTGGAGGACGGGGTGAGTGGTACACGGCGGGTCTCCTGTGAAGCTTGTGTGCACCCCTGCGCATGGTCGGCAGGGTGAAACCCATGCTAGGTCGCGCGTGAGCAATCGCCTGTCCTTCGTGAGGATGACAAGCGCGATCACAATGCCGCCATTCGCACACTCCACAGGGACACACCTTCATGCACTCTTCGACCCGATCGCCCGGCGAACGGCGCCGTCGCGAGGTGATGGGCGACGCGTTCGTCGATCGCGCGCTGTCGCAAGCCTCCGCCTTCACGCGGCCGCTGCAAGACCATGTCAATGACCAGGCCTGGGGCTCGACCTGGCTGCGCGAGGGGCTTTCGCTCAAGGAGCGCAGCCTGTGCACCGTCGCGATGCTGGCCGCGCTCGGCCACACGCACGAACTCAAGGGCCACCTGCGTGGCGCCGTGAACAACGGCGCGACGCTCGCCGAGCTGCGCGAAGTGCTGCTGCACGTGGCGCCGTATGCGGGTGTGCCGGTGACGTCGGCGGCCTTCCGTGCGGCCGAGGAGTGGATGGCCGGCGAGGGCCTGCAGTTCACCGAGGATGCCTCCTCATGAAGCACGCCCATGTGTTGAGATTCGTCCTGCTGCCCACGCGCGGCTTCACCACCGACGAGCCGCACAACACCGCGGCGATCGAGACCTTCCTCAGCACCATGGCCGCCCACGGCCCGCGCCGGCTGCCGGAACCGCCCCCGCCGCATGCGGCGCGCTTCAAGGTGCTCGACTCGATCCAGAGCAACGGGGCCAAGCTGGTGTCGATGTCCGAGGTGGCGCTGATGCGCCTGAAGTGCGAGCAGCCGGGCCTGCGCGTGGTGCCCGAGCTCTTCTACCCGCCGGCGCGCGCGCCGCGTCCGCGCATCATCGAGAGCATCCAGATGTTCGGCACGCGCACGGTGCGCGAGCGCCACGTGCTCAAGGTGGTGCTGAAGGAGACCGGCCAGGCGCTGCGCGATGCGGAGGTCATCGCCTTCAGCGACTTCGCCGCCGGCCGCGGCGCGCAGGGCACGACCAACGCGCGGGGCCAGGTGACGCTGGAGTTCCCGCGTTCGGTGAAGGTGCTGGAGCGTGTCTTCGTGTACCCCACGCACAGCGGCTGGCCGGTGCTGCTGCAGCACTGGCCGCTGCGCACCGGCACGATCGAGGTGCCGGCCATCGCACTCGACTTTCCCGACGCGCGTCATCGGGCCTACCCCAAGCGCGCCCCGCGCGACGGCCAGGGCGTGACGGTGGGCGTGATCGACACCGGCATCGGCCCGCACGCGGCGCTCGCGGTGGCCGGCGGCATGAACGCGGTGACGGGCGAAGACCCGGCGGACTGGTCCGACAGCCACGTGCACGGCACGCACGTGGCCGGGATCATCGCGGGCGGTGGCAACGCGGGCGTGAACGCCGGCGGCTTCCTCGGCGTCTCGCCCGCGGTGACGCTGCGTGCCTACCGCGTGTTCGGCAAGAACGCCGAGGGCGCGTCGAGCTTCGCGATCGCCAAGGCCATCGACCGCGCCGTGGCCGACGGCTGCGACCTGCTCAACCTGAGCCTGGGCGGCGGGCCCGACGACCCCACCACCAGCGAGGCGATCAAGGCGGCCCGGGCCAGGGGCGTGGTCTGCGTGATCGCCTCGGGCAACGAGGGCGGGCCGGTGGCCTGGCCGGCGCGGCATCCGCTGGCGGTCTCGGTCTCGGCGATGGGCTTCAAGGACGCATGGCCCGCCGGTGCGATGCAGGTGCAGACGGTGACCGAGCCGCTCGGCAAGGAGCACAGCTTCATCGCCGACTTCTCCAACACCGGCCCCGAGATCGACCTCACCGGGCCGGGGGTGGGCATCATCTCCTGCATCCCCCACGACCGCTTCGGCGTGATGGACGGCACCTCGATGGCCTGCCCCGCGGTGACGGGAGCACTCGCTCGCCGGCTGGCGGCCGACGCCACGACGCTTGCCATGCCGCGCGACGCCGACCGGGCGGATGCGATCGTGCGCCTGGCGCTGGCTGCCGCGCGCGACCTGCACCTGCCGCCGCTCGCCCAGGGGGCCGGGCTTGCGCAATAGTCGACGCGCTTCCTGGGGCGCCGTCATGCCGCTGAAAGGGGTGGGCGCGTATCATGGCCACGCTGTTTTCTTTCTTCCCGCCGTCCCCATCTCCTCCCCATGAGCCGCTACGTCTTGCGCTATGCCGGCACCACGCCTCGCCATGCCGAGTCGGGGGTGGACACGGCCGAGGTGGTGACGCGCGCCGGTGCCAAGGTGATCGACGACGCGCCCGACATGCTGCTGGTGGAAGCCAGCGCCCCGGTCGCCCGCAGCCTGGAGCACCTGCTGCCCGAGTGGCAGATGAACGCCGAGGTGATGACGCCGCTGCCCGCGGTGCCCCGGCCGAGCGTGCGCGCCGCTGCGCGCGGCCGTCGCCGCTGATCTGCCTTCCCGTCAGGTTTTCGTACCCGGCCTGAAACCGGCCGGGGCGCATACTGCGCGCCGTCGAAAACACAGACGGAGACAGGCGCATGAAGAAAGTCCAGTGGGGCGTGCTCAGCACGGCGCGCATCGGCACCGCAAAGGTGATCCCCGGCCTGCAGAAGAGCCCATGGTGCGAGGTGCGTGCCATCGCGTCGCGCAGCGATGCCGCGGCCCGCACGGCCGCCAGCGAGCTGGGCATCCCGCTCGCCTACGGCAGTTACGAGGCGCTGCTCGAAGACCCGTCGATCGAGGCCGTCTACAACCCCTTGCCCAACCACCTGCACGTGCCGCTCACGCTGGCCGCAGCGCGTGCCGGCAAGCACGTGCTGTGCGAGAAGCCGATTGCCATCACCGCCGACGAGGCGGCGCAGCTGCGCGAGGTGGCGGGCCGGGTGCACATCATGGAAGCCTTCATGGTGCGCTTCCACCTGCAGTGGCTGCGCGCGCGCGAACTGGTGCGCAGCGGCGCGCTGGGCGAGCTGCGCTCGATCCAGGTGGCCTTCTCGTACTTCAACGACGACCCGGGCAACATCCGCAACATGGCCGACATCGGCGGCGGTGCGCTCTACGACATCGGTTGCTACCCCATCGTGGCCGGGCGCTACTTCTTCGAGGGCGAGCCCGAACGCGTGATCGCGCTCGTCGACCGCGATCCGCGCTTCGGCACCGACCGCACCACGAGCGCCCTGGCCGACTTCGGTCAGGGCCGCCGGCTCGACTTCACCGTGTCGACTCAGAGCGTGCCCTACCAGCGCCTGCAGCTCCTGGGCACGAAGAAGCGGCTGGAGATCCGCATCCCGTTCAACGCGCCGCTCGGCGAGACCACGCAGATCTTCCTCGACGACGGCGCCGCGCTCGCCGACGCGAGCGCCGTGGCCGAGACGCTGCCCGCCTGCGACCAGTACACCCTGCAGGGCGACGCCTTCGCGAAGGTGGTGCGCGGCGAGATGCCGCTGCCCTACGGCGTGGACGATGCAGTGCAGAACATGCGCATCATCGAGGCGATGTTCCGCTCGGAGAAAAGCAAGCGCTGGGAAGCCGTCTA
>DASWSY010000612.1:0-2410 GCA_036402415.1 Rhizobacter sp.
CCGGTGTCGCGGCGGGGGCAGGCGGCTCGCTGCCGCCACCACCGCCGCCGCAGGCGCTCATCCAGGTGGTCAGCGCACACAGCGCCAGGGCTGAAAGAAGTCGGGTGCGACGGTGGCGGGAGACAGCCCGCGCGGCTGGTACTGCTTTAGACATGGGTGATTTTCGGAACGAGGCCTCGATGGCTTCAGTGAGGTCTCGTAAGGTTTTGTGCGTGATGCAGTGCTCACGGCGCCGCGCAGCCCGCGGCGTGGCAAGGGTTGCTCAGGCGGGCGCTGTTGCGCGCGGTGACACCTTTGGCGCTGGCGACGCTCGGCTCAGAACTCGAGCATCAGGTGGATCACGTGCGAGCCGATCTTCTTTTCCACGCGCGGGATGTACGCGATGCGCGGCGTGACGCCGTGCCAGGTGCCGAGCGACACCGACGGCACCAGCAGGGGCTGCACCTTGTCGAAGTAGCCGGTCACGCCGGCGGTGGTGATGTCGAAGATTCCGAACTTCCAGGTGTAGCCAACGTAGATGCTGTCGCGCCGCACCGAGTTGCGGTAGAAGCCGGCGGTCCAGCCGTCGGGATGGCGGTAGTACGCGCCGGGGTTGGTGTTGTTGTAGGTCTTGTCCGGCTCGTGGTAGCTGACGAGGTGCAGGCCGAAGGTGTGGGCTTGGTCCTGGGCGTGCGCGGCGCAGGCCAGCGCCGCCAGGGCGGTGGCCAGCAGGAATCGGGCGGCGGAGGGACAGGGCATGGCGGTCTCGCAAAAACGGCTGTGTCCTCCGTGTTTTCGAACCGCCTGGCCCGGCGCTGTAGCGCCTGTTGCAACGCCCGCCCCTGCGGGCGGCATAAATCACGGCACAAGTTGGCGCGGACCTCCTCAGTTACGAGGGTGTCAAAAAGGGCTCGGTCCGTATACTTCCGCACACTTCGAAAGCACTAGAAAGAACCGGGTTTCAGGGATGGCTCGCAGACGCGACAAGAGTGAACAGACCCTCGCGGCCATCGTCGCGGCGGGCATGGACATCGCAGTCCACAAGGGCTTGCAGAGCGTGACGCTCAACGCGATCGCGCAGAAGCTCGACATCAGCAAGAGCGGTGTCTTCGTGCGCGTGGGCTCGCTCGAGGCGCTGCAGATCCTCATCCTCGACGAGTACGAGCGCATCTTCGCGCTCACCGTCTTCATGCCCACGCTGTCCGAGCCCGCGGGCCTGCCGCGGCTCAACGCCATCGTGCACCGCTGGGTGCACCACGGCAACGAACTCACCGCGCTGATCGCCTCGCACTACGCCGTCAACACCTTCGACGACGACCCCGACGCCCACCCCGATGCGCTGCGCACGCGCCTGGTCAACGGCATGATGGCCTGGCGCCAGACGCTCGAGCGCACCGTGCAGCAGGCCATCGAGCGGGGCCACCTGCGCGCCGACTCCGACCCGGAGCAGATGGTGTTCGAGGTCTTCTCGCTGCTCACCGGCTTCCTGTACGACGCGCACGTGAAGCGCGACCCGAAGTGCTTCGAGCGTGTGATGGCGGCCTACGGCCGGTTGCTGTCGACCTACCGCGCGTTCGACGCCAACGTGCAGACCAGCGCCACGGCGCCCAAGGCCTGAACGGCCCCGGGCTCAGTCGGCGAGCGACGCCAGCACCAGGATCGGCCAGAGCAGCACGCGCCCCGGCAGCGTGGCACGGGCGGCCTCGTTCAGCACTTCGAGCATCACGAGCTGGTGGGGCAGCGCGATGCGCCACAGTCCCGACAGCGGAACACCGTCCACGTTGAAGCGCACCGGCCCTTCGGTGCTGATGGTGGCCGACCAGTTGCCCGCCCAGCCGTCGTACGACATGGTCAGGTGCCCCTCGTCGCTGATGTCGGTCACCGTCCCGTTGGTGGTGGTGACGCGATGGGTGAGGTCGACGTCGGTGAGGCTCAGCCGCGTGTAGCGGCCGTTGCGGAAGCTCGTCACGCTGATCGAGGGCGAGGTCCAGCGGTCGGTGACGACGCGGGTGGGCCCGTTCGTGACCTCGGTGTGGGTCAGGTTCGAGCTGCCGTCGAAGCCCAGCACGCGTTGCGGCAGCTCCACCGTGAGGTCGGCGTCGGTGGTGACCGAGTGGTCGTTGCCGCTCGCGGCGTTGACCGTCAGCGTGAGCTCGCCGGTGACACGCGCGCTGCCCGAGCTGCTGCGGCAGCCGAAGAAGTCGATCGCGTAGACCTCGCCGGCGTCGAGCACGCCATTGCCGAGGCTGCCGCCCGAGCCGCCGCTGGCGCTGAAGATGGCGCTGCCGCCGCCGGCGCAGGTGACGAGCTGGCTCGCTTGCCCGGCGCCGATCACGGTGCGCGCCGTGACGAGCACCACCGACTGGGCGTGCACGCTGTCGCCGGCGACGATCACGCCGTTGGCGCTGGCCGAGGTGGCGAGGCGGTCGTC
>DASWSY010000613.1:0-2248 GCA_036402415.1 Rhizobacter sp.
AGTCCTGCAGCGTCAAACCCTTGCACTTCGTAACAATGGGTCTCGTTGATGAGGACCGAGGCATCGATCAGGCTCGTCGTTATCACCGTCGCCAAGGTGACGCCATCGCGAAGAACCACGAACCGGGCGACAAGGGTACGCGGTCATTTAACCGCGTCCTTGAGCAACGGCCGTTGAGCTGGCAGCCTACGTTCCCACGTAGACGAACGTGGGAACGTAATGGCAGACGATCTGGAAGATCTCAAGCGCCGACTGGTGGTCGGTCACAAGCGCGACGGGCGCAGCGTGTACGACGAGACGGCGAAAGCCGAGTTGGTGGCGCTTTGCATGCAGCCCGGTGCCTCGGTGTCGCGCCTAGCGCGCGAGTGCGGAGTCAACGCCAACCAAGTCGGACGCTGGCTGCGGGAACACGGTCAGGTTCGCCGACGCACGGCCGTTGCCAGCGCGGCGCCCGCGCCTGCGGCGTTCGTGGCGGTACCGGTGCTGACAACTCCGGCGACGCCGGCCGCTCGCGACGACAGCATTGCCGCCGTGATGAGTTTGCAGGCGCGCTTGCCCAATGGCGTGGCGGTCGATCTTCGCGGCGTCGATCCGCGGTACGTTGGCCAGGTGATCGAGGCGCTCGGGAGGTTGCGGTGTTCCGTCTCGACGAAGGCCTGAAGGTCTACCTGCACCGCGCACCGGTGGACTTCCGGCTCAACATCAACGGCCTGGCGGCGCTCGTGCAGGAGGCTCTGGGGCTGGACCCGTTCGCGGCGTGCGTGTACGTGTTCAGCAACCGCCGACGCGACCGGGTGAAGGTGCTGGGCTGGGACCGCAACGGGTTCTGGCTGCTGCTCAAGCGCCTGGAAGAAGACCGATTCATCTGGCCGAGCGAGACGGCGGTGCCGACGCTGACGGTGGAGCAACTGCACTGGCTGCTCGAGGGCATCGACATCGGCGTCGTGCAGCGGCATCCGAAGCGCGTGTACGAACGCGCAGGCTGAGATCGGCAGCCATGGTGATGTGCCATTGCTGCAAATCCGCATGGCGCCGCGCGCCGTCGCCGAGGACAATGCCCGGCAGATGGTCAACATGCCCACGCCCGAAGAGTTCACCGCCCTGCAGCAGGCGCTGGCCAATGCGCTCAAGCGCAACGAGTCGTTGACGGGCGAACTGCGCGTGGTGCGCACCGAGCGCGACCTGCTGAAGGAACAGCTGAACAAGTTCAAGCGGCAATTGTTCGCCGCCAGCAGCGAGGTCACGGGCCAGCACCAGAAGGACATGTTCTTCAACGAGGCCGAGAGCCTCGGGGCGCAGGCCGAACCGGCGGCCGAAGAGACTGACGTCGACAAGATCGACGTGCCGGGCCACAAGCGGGCCAAGCGCGGGCGCAAGCCGCTGGATCCGGCGCTGCCGCGCGAAGTGGTGCGGCACGAATTGCCCGATGGCGAGCGCGTGTGCCCCCACGACGGTGCGGCCCTGCGCGAGATCGGCGTGGAGGTCAGCGAGCAGTTGGACATCATCCCGCAGCAGGTGCGCGTGATCCGCCACGAGCGCGTGAAGTACGCGTGCCCGTGCTGCGACGGTGCAATGCGCCTGGCCGCGCGCCCCGCGCAGGTGATCCCCAAGGGGTTGTTCACCGAGAGTGCGCTGGCCTGGATAGCCACGTCGAAGTACCTCGACGGGCTGCCGCTGTACCGACAGGCGGCGCTGCTGGGGCGGTTCGGCGGCACCGACATCTCGCGCAACACGGTGGCTGGCAGCATCGTGCGCGTGGGGCAGCTCGTGCAGCCGGTGGTGAACCTGCTGCGCGATGAACTGCTGGACGCGCCCCTGGTGTTCGGCGACGAGACCGAACTGCAGGTGCTCAAGGAACCCGGGCGCAGCGCGCAGGCCAAGAGCTACATCTGGGCGCAGATGACCGACGGTTCCGGCAAGGACGGCACGGGACCGCCAATCCGGCTGTTCGCCTACTCGCCCAGCCGCTCGACGAAGACGGCGATGGAGCTGTACGCCGGCATCGGCCACGGGACGGTGCTGATGACGGACGGCTACGAGGTCTACGACACCGTGGCCCAGACGCACCAGCTCGTGCACCTGGGGTGCTGGACCCATTGCCGACGGTATTTCCACGAGGCGCTGCAGGCCTTGCCCAAGGACAAGCGCGGGCCGGATCAATTGGCCGCGCGGTTCATCGCGCTGATCGGCAAGCTGTACCACGTCGAGGCGCAGGCCCGGCGAGACGGCGTCGACGCGATCGAGCTCG
>DASWSY010000614.1:0-18054 GCA_036402415.1 Rhizobacter sp.
TGCGCTCGGAGATGCGTTCCAGCGTCTCCAGCTCCTTCAGGCGCAGGGCGACGGGGTTGTCCTCCATCACCTTGGCCGTGTTGAGCAGCGAGCGCGTCGCCGCGGTTTCCTCGCGGCGGCGGATCACGTTGGCCTCGGCCGCCTTGCCGGCCTCGACCACCTGGGCGAGGATGGTCTTCATCTCGCCCGGCAGCACGATGTCCTTCACGCCCACGCCGTCGATCTCGAGTCCGTAGACCGAGAGCTTGGCGCGCACGTGGGCCGACACCACCTCGTCGATCACCGACTTGTTCTCCAGCAGCTCGTCCAGCGTGCGCGTGCCGACGGCCGCGCGCAGGCCGAACTGCAGCTCGCGGTACAGGTGCTCCGCGGGCTTGGCGAGCTGGGTGTAGGCGGTCAGCACCGCGTCGGCGTTGGCATAACGCCAGGTCGCCGACAGGTTCAGGCGCAGGCCCACCTTGTCGCGGGTCAGGATCTCCTGGCCGGTGACGTCGAGGGCCTGCAGGCGCAGGTCGACCAGCTCGACCGAGATCGTGCGGTTGAACTTCCAGAAGCCGTGCGGGCCCGGCGGCAGCAGGCGCTCGACCTTGCCGTCGACGGTCAGCACGCCCACGCTGTGCTCGGGCACCTGCACGGTGAGCACGCCGGCGAGGCCGGCGACCGCACGCGAGCGCAGCTGCGTCTGCGTGAGTCGCTGCACGAGCGCGGCTGGCAGCTCGGCGGTGTCGGTGATGTCGATCACCTCCACGCGCACGTCGGTGAGGCCCTTCCAGTACAGACGCCGGGTCGCCGGCGCCAGCACTTCGACCAGCACGCCGTTTTCGGTGCGCAGGCCGACCTGCGTTTCAGTGAGTTCGACGCGCACGAACTCCGCTTCGACCACCGCCGGCTCCATGGCCAGCAGGTAGTCGGACAGCGGGTGGGTGAAGGCCGGTTGTTCGATCGAGAAGGTCTCGACGCGCAGACGGTCGAGGCCGGACGCGAGCCAGTGCGTGCCCGGTTGCAGCACGCGCTCGAAATCGCCGTTGCGCAGCAAAAGGCCGCGTTCGTTCTTCTTGACGGTGACACGCTTGAATTCCATGGGTGTTCTCCTTTTTGTCTTGCGTGTGTTTTGAATAGGGTGCCGTTACAGGGACGGCAGCGGACGGTGGATGCCTGGGCCCGGGTGACACGGTGCGCGTCGGTGCTCGCCTCCCAGTCGAGGCACCTCGGCTTGCCGTGCATGCGAACCCCGCGTGCCCCACGTGCGGGCTGCCGCCGCTGATGAGACCTTGCGGCCTCACGTTCGGCGGTGGTCTTGCGACCGGTTTCTGGCGTTTTGGAACGGGAGTCGAACCCGCGACCTACACATTGGAAATGTGCTGCTCTACCAAGCTGAGCTATCCAGTTGGTGGCCACCCGGGGATCGAACCCGGCGTGCGACCGATTCGATGGCCAGACATCCACTGCGACCGGCGTGCGGCATGTGCCGCCACGACGGATCGCTCCGGCGGCGACACACCGGCGAGGCAGGGCTTTGCCCGAACCTCTGCCTGTGAGCAGTTCGCCGTTCGCAGAAGATTCGTGAACGCCCCGGGCTCGGTGCTCCGGGGCGGGTGAGTTACGCGACGTGCAGTTCGCTGCGCGCGATGCGCTTGCCCACGCGCTCGATGCGACGCCAGCCGCTGTTGTCGTTCAGCGTGATCCAGCGGCGCTCTTCGGCGCGGTAGAACCAGTCCTTGTCCTGCTGGTAGTAGACCTGTGCACCGGTCGACTCCCAGATGTTCAGGATCTCGTTGCTGTGGGCATGCGTCTCGTCGAAGTCGGTCGTCGCCTTCTGGCCCATCTCGCTGTAGAAGCTGTTGAGCTGCAGCAGCATCGCGTTGACTTCCAGCGGCATGCGCTCGGCCTTGAGGCCGATCTTCACCGCTTCGTCCAGCAGGATGGGGTAGCTGTGCGACGGGTACTTGCCGTTCAGCGCCGTGGCGATCGCCTCGGCCTTCTCGGCGTCGGTGACGTGATAGGCCAGCAGCTCGCGGCACAGCATGATCGACAGCGACTCCGCACGGTCCACCGCGCCGATCACCAGCGGGTGCACGTACTGGAACAGCGACTTGTACGCGTTCTCCGGGTGCTCGCCTTGCTGCTCGCGCCACAGGCGGATCACGCGCTGCAGCTCGTTCAGGCTCACGCTCACGCGGTCGTTGTCACGGTCGACCGGCGAGAGCGGGTGGTTGAGCGAGGTGTCGACGGCGGTCAGGTAGGCGGTCGGGCCCATCTGGATGCCGTCGGCGCCGAGCGCCACCATCGTCGCGGCGGACGCGCACTCCAGCGGCACGAGCGCCACGAGGCGATCGCAGTGCTGGCGCAACAGGTTCACGATGCGCAGCGATGTCTGGCCGCTGCCGCCGTCCGACTTGAGGAAGAGGTACAGCACGGGGTGGCGGCCGAGCTTCGCGAGCACGTGGTGCAGCGCGATCACGTCGTTGCTGCACACCGAGCCGCGCGGGCCGTTCCAGTAGGTGACCAGCGGGCCGCCCAGGCGATCGGCCAGCTTCGAGATCAGCGCCTGCGTCTTGCCGAAGAGCACGGGCGGCTGCTTGACCTTGAGGTCGAGCGCTGGGAGTTGTTCGTTCTTCATGATGCGTCTTTCGGTTGAGTGAGTGGAGGCGGGACCGCCCCCGCACACTCAAGCGTGGAGACGCGATCCCTTGGGCAGGCGTGCGGCCAGCCACTCGTGCACGTCGGCACGGATGCGGCGGCCTTCGAGCAGGAAGTTCTCGAAGCGGCTGGGCACGTAGGGCAGGTACAGCAAGGGCATGCCGGCTTCCTCCGGCGTGCGGTCGGCCTTGCGGCCGTTGCAGTGGGCGCAGGCGGTCACGAGGTTCATCCAGCTCCAGGCGCCGCCACGCGACTCGGGCTGGATGTGTTCGCACTGCAGGTCGCGGTCGCCAAACACGTCACCGCAGTAGGCGCAGGTGTGGCGGTCGCGGCGGAAGAGCTTGTGCTTGGTGATCGCCGGCACGATGTCGTGCAGATTGATGCGCGAAGCACCGCGCAGGGCGACGATCGGGTGGACCTCGATCAGCGACTGGCGCTGGCGGTTGACGTTGAAGCCGCCACGCAAGGTGGCGAGCGGTCCATCGCCGTCCACCCACGCCACCGAACCCGTGGCCACGTGCAAGGCGGCCTGTTCGAGCGAGATCCACGCTTGGGGCGTGCCCTGGAGGTCGAGTTGCAGCACGTGGCTGTGAGGTTCTTGGTGCATGGGTGGCCTCCTTTCTGCGGCCGATGGGTTGGGTTGAGATGGCAAGGGCGGCAGGATTCGAACCTGCGTGGCACCGGTTCAAAGCCGGCTGTCTGAGGCCTCTCGACTACGCCCCGGTTGTTGTTGGTCCCCTCGGTCCGAGTCGAACGGACATGCCTTGCGGCCCCGGCTTCTGAGACCGGTGCGTCTGCCAGTTTCGCCACGAGGGGGCATGAAAGATGCGCATGCGCTGAGGGGTGACCGGTCGGACTCGAACCGACACCAACGGCACCACAAACCGCGGCTCTACCCTTGAGCTACGGCCACGCCTCAGCGCACGCGCAAGCACTGGTCTCGGTGGTCCGGATCGAACGGACGGCCTCATGCTCCCAAAGCACGCGCGCTGCCAACTGCGCTACACCGAGAAAATGGACTCGACGATCCGATTTGAACGGGTGCGGGCTGTCGCCGTCTGCTTTGCAGGCAGATGCCTTCGACCACTTGGCTACATCGAGATGAACTGGCACCTCGTGCACGACTCGAACGTGCGACCTCCTGCTTCGTAGGCAGGGGCTCTCATCCACTGAGCTAACGAGGTATGTAATTGGTGCCGAGAGAGGGCTTCGATCCCCCGACGCACGCGCCTTCAACGCGCCGCTCTACCGACTGAGCTATCTCGGCACAAAGTCCATCCGGTCACGGGTTCCGGCGCCGCCCAATCGTTGCGGCCGATTTCCGCCTGCGAAGCGTGAGCTCCACGCAGGCTCCTGTTCGAGACGAATCCCACTTCGGCTGTGTCCACACGCGAGCGCCTCGTCAGGCGTCGGTGTCTCGCTGCACAGGGGCTGGCGTGCGACCTGGGTCCAGGGGTCGACGCCGCCATGCACATCCCGAGCCACCCACACCAGGTTTGCGGACTGCGGAGTGCATGGGCACAGCCGAAGTGAGGCGGTCGGCGGCCCTCGTGGAACGAGGGCTCGCCTTCCGCGCTTCGTGCAGGACGCTTTCCGGCCAGTACCGGCGCATGTCCTGCGGCAAATTGTTAAAGAGCTGCGACTCCGAAGAGCCGCGACCTGGGCGCCGATGCCCCAAGGTGGGTCCAGCAAAGCAAAAGGCCCGGTTCCTGTCGGAAACCGGGCCTCTGCGGTGCAGAGCGTGAAGGGCGTGCGCCTAGGCGCCTCCCTTTCCCGGTGTCGTGATGGGCTCGCTGCGATCAAGCCGCGCATCACCCAGCGACGTCATCGCGATGCCGCCGAATGCACAGGCGAACGCATGCAGGTCGCGCTGGGCGCGTCCTTGCGTGTTGCGGTCGATGTGCTTGCGGGTTGTCACGATGCAGCCTTGATGGAAATCGGATGCTCTTGCGAGCGAGGAGGCGGACTGTAAAGACTCTTTACCCAACTCGTCAACCCCCTGCGACAATGTTGTTCGACATCGTTGCAAGCTCACACCACGTCCGCACACCTCACGCCGTGCCCAACATCACCCTCACGCGCCGGGCGAACGTGCTCGCGCTCTTTCAAGACCATGTGGAGCAGGCAGTCGCGGCGGGCGCGCCACCCAAGGGTCTGGAACAAGCCTTCGCCGCCACGCTGCAGATCTCGCCCAGCATGTGGAGCCAGATCAAGTCGTCGCGCCCCATCGGCGACAAGCTCGCGCGCCAGATCGAGGTGCTGTGCGGCAAGCCGGTGAACTGGCTCGACGAGCCGCGCAAGAGCAGCGCACCGACGCCGGCCGAGCACGCCTTCCTCGAACTGGCGCTGAGTGCCTGGCGCAGCACCAACGTGGCGGGTCGCAAGGCGCTCAGCGCACAGATGAAGGCGATCATCGAACGTGGGGCATGAGCGCCTTGCCGTTTATTTACAGAGCGGCATGGTGGGCGCACCATTCGCGGCCATGAGCTGGAACCCTTCCCAATACCTGAAGTTCGAGCAACCCCGCCTGCGCCCCGCGCTGGAGCTGCTCGCCCGCGTGTCGGTGGACGCACCGCGAACCGTCTACGACCTGGGCTGTGGTGCCGGCCAATTGAGCCGGTTGATGGCCGAGCGCTGGCCCGGCGCGCAGGTGGTCGGCGTCGACGCGTCGGCGGCGATGCTGAAGCAGGCCGGCGACACGCTGCCCAACCTGCGCTGGCAGCAGCAGGACCTGGCGGGCTGGAAGGCCGAGGCACCCGCCGACCTGATCTATTCGAACGCCGCCCTGCACTGGCTGCCCGACCACACCAAGCTCTTCGAGCATTTGATGCAGCAACTCGCCCCCGGTGGCACGCTGGCCGTGCAGATGCCGCGCAACTTTGCCGCGCCCTCTCACACCTCCATTGCCGATGCGGTGCGCGCCGGCCCCTGGCGCGCCCGGCTCGAGCCTTTGCTGCGCGAGAAGACCCCGGTCGAAGACCCGTCGTGGTACTACGACCTGCTGGCACCGCTCGCGCAGGACATCGACCTCTGGGAGACCGAATACCACCAGGTGCTGACGGGAGAAGACCCGGTGAAGGAGTGGACCAAGGGCACCTGGCTCGCAACCTTTCTGAACGCGCTCGACGACCCTGCCGAGCGTGCCGCCTTCGAACGCGACTATGCGGCGCGCGTGCGCATCGCCTACCCGATGCGCGCCGACGGCACGACGGTGTTCCCGTTCCGCCGTCTCTTCTTGGTGGCGCGGCGCGCGGCTTAGAGGCACGGAGGACTTGGCGACAATCGCGCCATGAGCCGAGCCCAGACCACGACGACCCGCGATCGGGTGCTTGAGACCTGCCGCCGCCTCTTCAACGAGAAGGGGCCGGTCGCGGTGACCACCGCCGAGATCGCGGCCACCGTGGGCATCAACGAAGGCAACCTCTACTACTACTTCAAGAAGAAGGACCAGATCGTGCTGGCCCTCTTCGACCAGTTCGAGCTGGCTCTGGGCGAGATGGCGCGCCGGCAGATGGACCACATCGAGCAGGGCAAGGCCAACGAAGACAGCATCATGGACTTCTTCAAGCTTGCCTGGGAGTGGCGCTTCTTCTACCGCGATGCCCAGTCGCTCTATGGCCTGGCGCCCGAACTGCGCGAGCGCAACAAGGGGCTGTCGGAGGCCTCGCACGACGCTGCCCGCCGCCTGCTGCGGCACGCCATCCAGCACGGCCGGCTCAAGGTGCCCGACGCGGCGGTGGAAAAACTGGTGGTCAACGCCTGGATCATCTGCACCTTCTGGATCGAATACCTGCAGGTCGCCAAGGGCGTGACGCGGATCACCCGCAAGCACCTGGAGCTCGGCTACGAGCAGGTGCAGTCGCTGTACTGGCCCTACGCGCCGCGCGGCACCGAGCGGCGCAAACCGAGCTGGTCCTGAAACGCGGCGCGGCGGGTTGCGGGTAAGCCCCGGCACGCTTCGGCATGCGACTTGCCCGACGCGGCGTAAGAAACCCTGCTTGCAACACGACTTGACCCCGCGGCCTGCGCTGCGGGTGTCCAGTCGCAGGGTGCCGTGTCGGCGGTGTCGGCTGCCTCCCTGTCAGCGCCTGGCAGGGTGCTTGTGCAGACCCGATGCCTGCGACGAACATGGTCTGCCGCACCCGCTGCAGATCGCTTTGAGGAGACCGCACGCATGGCCGTCCAACCCGCGCACGAGATCATCGATGGCCTGAGCCGGCCGCACGCCAGCATCTCGCCCAAGTACTTCTACGACGCGAAGGGCTCGCGGCTCTTCGAGCAGATCACCCGGCTGCCCGAGTACTACCCCACCCGCACCGAGCAGGCCATCCTGATGCAGCATGCCCCCGAGATCGCGCGGCGCGTGGGCCGGGGCCGCATCGTCATCGAGCCCGGCGCGGGCAACTGCGAAAAGGCGCGCCTGCTGTGTCGCGCCATCGGTGCCTCGCGCTACGTGGCAGTCGACATCTCGGCCGAGTTCCTCGCCGAAGCGGCGCAGCGCCTGCGCGACGAGATGCCGCATCTCCAGGTGCACGCCGTGGGCGGCGACCTCACCGAGTCGATCGAGCTGCCCGACGACCTGCCGCGCCAGCACCGGCTCGTGTACTACCCGGGGTCGTCGATCGGTAATTTCGACCGGCCGCAGGCGCTCGACGTGCTGGTGCGCATGCGCGGCCTGGTCGAGCATGACGGCGCGCTCCTGATCGGCGTGGACCTGCGCAAGGACGTCGCCGTGCTCGAACCCGCCTACGACGACGCCGCCGGCGTGACCGCGGCCTTCAACCTCAACGCGCTGGCGCACGTCAACCGTCTGGTGGGCAGCGATTTCCATCTGAACCAGTGGCGTCATCGTGCCTTCTTCAATGCCGAAGCCTCGCGCATCGAGATGCACCTGGAGGCCAAGACCGAGCTCGACGTGCACTGGCCGGGCGGGGGGCGCCATTTCTCGCCGGGCGAGCGCATCCACACCGAGAGCAGCTACAAGTACGACATCGAAGGCTTTGCCCGCCTACTCCACTCGGCCGGCTTTCACCACAGCGTTGCGTGGACGGACGAGCGTCGTTGGTTCGCAGTGGTGCTGGCCACGCCATGAACGACATCCTGCAGGCCGAAGGACTGGGCGCCGCCTACCGCTCGGTGCGCGCGCACACCGAGGCGCTGGCCGCGCCCCTGTCGCCCGAAGACGCGTGCGCGCAGTCCATGCCCGATGCCAGCCCGGCGAAGTGGCACCTGGCGCACACCACCTGGTTCTTCGAGACCTTCGTGCTCGAACGACACGAGCCCGGCTTCGCACCGCATGCACCCGCGTTCCGCGTGCTCTTCAATTCCTACTACAACGCGGTGGGCGACAAGCATCCGCGGCCCCAGCGCGGGCTGCTCACGCGGCCCTCGCTCGACGAGGTGCGCGCCTACCGGACAGCCGTGGACCGGCGCCTGCTCGCGCTGCTGCCGCGCCTGCCGCAAGAGGCGCTGCGTCTGGTCGAGCTCGGCCTGCACCACGAGCAACAGCACCAGGAACTGCTGCTCACCGACGTGCTGCACCTGTTTTCGTGCAACCCGCTGAAGCCCGCCTACCGTGCGGCCGAAGCGCCGGCGGCCGCGCCCGCGTCGCCCTTGCAGTGGCACGCCATCGAAGGGGGCGTGGTGCAGATCGGGCACGAGGGCGAGGGCTTCGCGTTCGACAACGAGTCGCCTCGCCACCCGGTCTGGCTGCAGCCCTTCGAGATCGCCTCGCGCCTGGTGACCAATGCCGAATACGCCGGCTTCATCGAGGCCGGCGGGTACCGCGATCCGGCGCTGTGGCTGTCGGAGGGCTGGGACTGGGTGAGGGCACAGTCGCGCGAGCATCCCCTGTACTGGCAACGCCATGCCAACGAGGGCTGGCAGGCCTTCGGCCTGTCGGGTTTGCAGCCCGTGCAGGCCCACGAACCGGTGCTGCACCTGAGCTACTTCGAGGCCGACGCATATGCCCGATGGGCCGGGGCGCGCTTGCCGACCGAGGCGGAATGGGAACACGCGGCGGGCTCCTGCCCCGAGCTGCGCCAGCTCACCAGCCACGCCTGGCAATGGACCTCGAGCGCCTACCTCCCGTACCCCGGCTTTCGCGCGAGTGCCGGTGCGGTGGGTGAGTACAACGGCAAGTTCATGGTCAACCAGATGGTGCTGCGCGGCGGCTCGCTCGCCACACCGCCCACGCACTTGCGCAAGAGCTACCGCAACTTCTTCCCGACCCACGCCTGCTGGCAGTTCACCGGCATCCGCCTGGCACGCTGACGGCTCCGGCTGGTAGCGGTGTCATCGCTACACTGCCGGCCATGAGCGACACCGAGACCCCCACGGCTGCCCCGTCACGCCGCCGCCGCGGTGGCGGGGCCATCACGCTCGGCGACGTGGCGCGGCTGGCTGGCGTGTCGCCCATCACGGCCTCGCGCGCGCTCAACACGCCCGAGCAGGTGGCCAAGGAAACCCTGGAGCGTGTGCGCGATGCCGTCGCCCGCACGGGCTACGTGCCCAACCGCATGGCCGGCGGCCTGGCGTCGTCGCGCAGCCGGCTGGTGGCCGCGGTGGTGCCGACCATCGCCGGTCCGGTGTTCATGGAGATGGTGCAGTCGCTGACGCACGAACTCGATGTGGCCGGCTACCAGCTCATGCTCGGGCAGAGCGGCTACACCGCCTCGCGCGAAGACGCGCTGCTCGACGCCATCATCGGCCGCCGCCCGGACGGCATCGTGCTCACCGGCATCATGCATTCGGCCGAAGGCCGCAAGCGCCTGCTGGCGAGCGGCATCCCCGTGGTCGAGACCTGGGACCTGACACCCACGCCCATCGACATGCTGGTGGGCTTCTCGCATACCGACGCCGCCGCCGCGGTGGTGCGCCACCTGCACGCCAAAGGCCGGCGCCAGCTTGCGCTGCTGAGTGGCGACGACGAGCGTGCCGAGCGGCGCAACCGCGGCTTCATCGCCGAGGCCCGTGCGCTCGGCCTCGACGCCGAGATCCCGGTGCTGCGCGTGCCCGCGCCCACCACGCTGCGCAGCGGGCGCGACGGCCTGGCGACGCTCCTCGCGAAGTGGCCCCAGGTCGACGGCGTGTTCTGCAGTTCCGACCTGCTGGCGCTGGGCGTGCTGACCGAAGCGGCGGCGCGCGGCCTCGCGGTGCCGCAGCGCCTCTCCGTCGTCGGGTTCGGCGACCTCGCCTTCGCCGGCGACACCCACCCCGCGCTCAGCACCGTGCGCATCGACGGCACCGGCATCGGCCGGCAGGCGGCACGCTTCATCGTCGAGCGTGCGGCCGGCCGCGAGGTGGGCGACAAGGTGGTCGACCTGGGCTTCCAGGTCATCGAGCGCGCCAGCAGCTAGCTCAGGGTTAACCCTCGAAATCGGATGTGCGTGCTTGAGAACGGTAGCGCTACCATGAGCGATGAAAGCGCTACCAGTGGGTTGGTGGCTTGCTCACGACCAAGGAGACACGTCGATGAAATCCCTGCTGGCCGCCCTGTGCCTTTCGCTCACTGCCCTGTCCGCCGCGCCGGCGCATGCGTGGCCCGACAAGCCCATCACCCTTGTCGTGCCCTTCCCGCCGGGCGGCTCGACCGATTCGCTCGCGCGCGTGCTCGCCCCGAAGCTGCAGGACAAGCTCGGTGCCAACGTGATCGTCGACAACAAGCCCGGCGCCACCGGCACCATCGGCGCGGGGCAGGTCAAGCGCGCGCCGGCCGACGGCTACACCGTGCTCGTGTCCTCGCTCGGGCCCTTCGTGATCGCCCCGCATCTCATGAAGAGCGTGCCCTACGACGCCGGCCGTGACTTCGACCTGCTGACGGTGGCCGTGCAGGCGCCCAACGTGCTGGTCGTGCCGGCCGCGTCGCCGCTCAAGAGCGTGGCCGACGTGATCGCCGAGTCGAAGAAGACCCCCGGCAAGATGAGCCTGGCCTCGTCGGGTAACGGCTCGTCCGACCACCTCACCGCCGAGATCTTCTGGCTGCAGACCGGCACCTCCGGCTCGCACGTGCCCTACAAGGGCGGCGCGCCGGCCATCCAGGACCTGCTCGGCGCGCAGGTCGAGGGCTCGTTCCAGAACATCAATGCGGTGCTGCAGCACATCCAGAGCGGCAAGCTGCGCGCGCTCGCGGTCACCGGCGACAAACGCTCGGCGGTGCTGCCCAACGTGCCCACGCTCGCCGAAAGCGGCGTGAAGGGCGTCGACGTGTACTCCTGGCAAGGCATCGCCGCGCCCAAGGGATTGCCGAGCGACGTGAAAGCGAAGCTGCACGCCGCCATCGTCGCCTCGCTCAACGATGCGCAGGTCAAGGCCGACTTCGCGAAGATCGGCATCGAGGTGGTGGCCAACACGCCCGAGCAGTTCGCCGCCTTCCAGCAGGCCGAGTTCGCGCGCTGGAAGAACGTCATCGACACGCGCAAGATCACGGCCGACTGATGCCCGCCTCGCCCACCATGCACCACGACACCCCCCGCACCGAGCGAAGCGACACGCCTCGTGTCATGCAGATGCGCGTCATCCCCGTCGCCGGCCGCGACGGCATGCTGCTCAACCTGAGCGGCGCGCACGCGCCGTTCTTCACCCGCAACCTCGTCGTGCTCACCGACAACGCCGGCCGCACCGGCGTGGGCGAAGTGCCGGGCGGCGAGAAGATCCGCCAGACGCTCGAGGAGTCTTCACCGCTCGTCGTCGGCCAGCCGGTGGGCGACGTGCAGCGCCTGCTGCGTCTCGTCCGCGAGCGCTTCGCCGACCGCGATGCCGGTGGTCGCGGCCTGCAGACCTTCGACCTGCGTACCACCATCCATGTCGTCACCGCCATCGAGTCGGCGCTGCTCGACCTGCTGGGCCAGCACCTCGGCCTGCCGGTGGCGGCACTGCTGGGCGAAGGCCAGCAGCGCGAATCGGTGGAGATGCTGGGCTACCTCTTCTTCGTGGGCGACCGCACGAAGACCGACCTGCCGTACGCCTCTCCAGAGGACGAGCCGGCCGATGCCGACGACTGGCAGCGCCTGCGCCACGAGCCGGCCATGTCGCCGGCTGCCATCGTGCGCCTGGCCGAGGCGGCCCGCGCGCGCTACGGCTTCAACGACTTCAAGCTCAAGGGCGGCGTGCTGGCCGGCGAGGCCGAGGTCGAAGCCGTCACCGCGCTGCACGAGCGCTTCCCCGAAGCCCGCGTCACGCTCGACCCGAACGGCGGCTGGCTCTTGCGCGACGCGATCCGCCTGATGCGCGACATGCGCGGCGTGCTCGCCTACGCCGAAGACCCTTGCGGCGCGGAAGACGGCTTCTCGGGCCGCGAGGTGATGGCCGAGTTCCGGCGTGCGACCGGCCTGCCCACCGCCACCAACATGGTCGCCACCGATTGGCGCCAGTTCACGCACGCCTTGAGCCTGCAGTCGGTCGACATCCCGCTCGCCGACCCGCATTTCTGGACCATGGCCGGCTCGGTGCGCGTGGCGCAGACCTGCCGCGATTGGGGCCTCACCTGGGGCTCGCATTCCAACAACCACTTCGACGTGTCGCTCGCGATGTTCACCCATGTCGGCGCGGCCGCCCCTGGCCGCGTGACCGCCATCGACACGCACTGGATCTGGCAGGACGGCCAGCGCCTGACGAAGGAGCCGCTGCAGATCGTGGGCGGCCACGTGCAGGTGCCCAAGAAGCCGGGCCTGGGCATCGAGCTCGACATGGCCGAGGTGCAGAAGGCGCACACGCTCTACCAGCAGCACGGCCTGGGCGCGCGCGACGATGCAGTCGCGATGCAGTACCTGGTGCCCAACTGGACCTTCGACCCGAAGCGGCCGTGCATGGTGAGGTGACATTCGCACGAGGCGAGAATCGCCGGCACCCATTCCGACGGAGGTGCCATGAGCCATCACGACCCGATCCGCGAGGCGCTCGCCGGCGTTGTACGGCATTTCACCGACCACCCTGAAGACGCCTTGTCGACGGATTCGACCGCCACCGCGGTGTGGCGCGGAGGCTTGCGCTGCGAAGCGCAAGGGCCGGGCGGTGCGGTGGCTGCGAGCGACATGCCCCCGGCCATCGGCGGTGGCGGTTCGGCGCCGAGCCCGGGGTGGCTGCTGCGAGCCGCGCTCGCCAACTGCGATGCCTCGATGATCGCCATCCGCGCCGCGCAGCTCGGCATCACGCTCACCCGGCTGGAGGTGAGTGTCGACAGCGACTCCGACGACCGTGGCATGTTCGGCGTGGACGACAACACGCCACCCGGCCCGCTGCGCGTGCGGGTGAAGGTCCGACTCGCCGCCGACGGCGTGCCGCACGCGCAGTTGCGCGGGCTCGTCGAATGGGCGGAACGCCACTCGCCGGTGGCCGATGCGCTGCACCGCGTGGTGCCGGTGAGCGTGTCGGTCGACATTGCCTGAGGCGCCCATGGAGCTTTCCGAAACCACCGGCGGCTGTCTGTGCGGCGCGGTGCGCTACCGCGTCATCGGCGACCCCTCGACCACGAGCGTGTGCCACTGCCGCAGCTGTCGACTGGCAAGCGGCGCCACGCCGGTGGGCTGGCTGGTGTTTCCCGTCGAACGTTTTGCGTGGCTGGGCGATCCCCCGTCGACGTTCCGCTCGTCTCCCCCGGTGCAGCGCAGCTTCTGCGCCCGTTGCGGCACGCCCATCGCCTACCAGCACGACGACGCGCTGCACGAGATCGAGCTCACCACCGCCACCCTCGACGAACCCGAGCGCTTCCCGCCGCGCTACGAGATCTGGCTCGAAGACAAGCTCGCGTGGGCGATGGCCAACCCAGGTCTGCCGCACCACCACCGCGATCCGCCGTGAAGTTCGCGGCCTTCCTGCGCAACGTGAACCTGGGCCGCCCCGGCGTGCCCACGCGCGTGCAACTCGAAGCGGCGATGGCCGCGGCCGGCGCGGCCGAACCGCAGTCGTTCCAGACCAACGGCACCGTGGTCTTCGGCGCCCGCTCGCTGGGCGGCGCCGAGCGTGTGCTGCGCAAGGCGCTGAAGCTGCTCGCCGCCGAATGCGGGCTGGGCGAGCCCGGCTGCGTGCGTTCGCTCGACGAACTGGCGGCGCTTGTCGCCACCGACGCGTTCGACGACTACGACCGCGACGAGGTATACGAATTCGTCTTCTCGTTCGCCTGCGAGCGCAGCACCGTCTTGACAGGCAGGCTGCCGCTCGACAACGCCACGGGCAACGTGCGCATCCTCGCACTCTCCGACGGCAACGCGCTCGGCGTGAGCTGGAAGCTCGGCGCAAGCCCGGGCAGCCCCAATCTCTTTCTGGAGAAGACGACGGGCAAGCCCTGGACGAGCCGCGCGATCGGCACGCTGCAGCGGCTCGTCGCGAAGCACGGCTGACCCACCGCATCGGTGCGGGCCGTCGCGCAGGCCCTCAGGTCACCGGCGCCGGGTTGAACAGCACCAAGGCGTTGTGCAGCTTCCACTGCTCGGCCCAGGTCCTCTTGCGGCCGCTGGCCACGTCGAGCATGAGGTGGAAGAGTTCCCAGCCCAGGTCTTCGATGCTCGCCTCGCCATCGGCGATGCGGCCGGCGTTCACATCCATCAGGTCGTGCCAGCGGCGTGCGAGCTCGGTGCGCGTGGCCACCTTGATCACCGGGCATTCGGCCAGGCCGTAGGGCGTGCCACGGCCGGTGGTGAACACGTGCAGGTTCATGCCGGCGGCGAGCTGCAGCGTGCCGCAGATGAAATCGCTGGCCGGCGTGGCGGCGTAGACCAGGCCTTTCTGTTGCAGCTTCTCGCCGGGCGAGAGCACGCCGCTGATCGGCGAGCTGCCACTCTTGACGATGGAGCCCATCGCCTTCTCGACGATGTTGGAGAGGCCCCCGGCCTTGTTGCCCGGCGTGGTGTTGGCGCTGCGGTCGACGCTGCCGCGCTTCAGGTAGGCGTCGTACCAGGCCATCTCGCGGATCATCGCGTCGGCCACTTCGGGCGTGGTGGCGCGCGCGGTGAGCTGGGCGATGCCGTCGCGCACCTCGGTGTTCTCGCTGAACATCACCGTCGCACCGGCGCGCACCAGCAGGTCGGTGCAGAAGCCGACGGCCGGGTTGGCGGTGACGCCGCTGAAGGCATCGCTGCCGCCGCATTGCACGCCGACCACGAGTTCGCTCGCAGGCACTGTCTCGCGCTGTCGTGCGTCGAGCCGCTGCAGGTGGCGCTCGGCCGTTTGCATGATGTCGTCGATCATCGACATGAAGCCGATGTGTGCTTCGTCCTGCAGGCACACAACGTCGAGCGGCTCGGCTTCCGCGCGCTCGTCGACGATGGCGAAGGTGCCCGGTGGCAAGAGGCGCTCGGGCTGCAGCTTCTCGCAGCCCAGGCTCACCACCATCACCTCGCCGCCGAAGTTCGGGTTGCGGCTGATGTTGCGCAGCGTGCGGATAGGGATCACCGCATCGGGTGCGTCGATCGCCACGCCGCAGCCGTAGGTGTGTTCCAGGCCGACCACGTCGTCGACGTTCGGGTACTTCGGCAACAGCTCGGCCTTGATGCGCTGGACCGCGAAGTCGAGCACGCCGGCCACGCACTGCACGGTGGTGGTGATGCCGAGGATGTTGCGCGTCCCCACCGAGCCGTCGGCGTTGCGGTAGCCCTCGAAGGCGTAGCCCGCGAGCGGCTCGGCCGGGGCCGGCTTCACTGTCGCCTTCGGCAGGCCGTCGAGCGAGCGGGCTTCGGGCATCTGCAGCAGGCGCTCGTGCACCCAGCTGCCGGCGGGGATGTCTTTGGCCGCGCGGCCGATGGGCACGCCGTAGCGGCGCACCTCGTCGCCAGCCTTGAGGTCGACAAGTGCGACCTTGTGGCCTTGAGGCACCTTGTCGACGAGCACCAGGCCCGAGGGCAGCGCCGTGCCTGCGGCCAGGCCGCCGTCGTTGGCGACGATGGCCACGTTGTCGTGGCCGTGCATGGTGATCAGAAGCGGCGGTCTCATGTCGGTCTCAATCGATCTTGACCTTGCCTTCCTTGGCCACGCGGGTCCATTTCGCGATCTCGGCCTTGCTGAAGGCGGTGAACTGCTCGGGCGTGTTGGCGGTGTGCACGAGGCCCAGTCCGTCGAGGCGGGCTTTCACCTCGGGCATCGCGAGGATCTTCTCGATCTCGGCGTTGAGCTTGTTGACGATGGCAGGCGGCGTGCCGGCCGGCGCATAGAAGGCCTGCCAGCTCGCCACGTCGAAGCCCGTGACACCGGCTTCCTGCAGCGTGGGTGTGTCAGGCAGCGCTGCGCTTCGCTTGGCCGAGGTCACCGCCAGCGCACGCACCTTGCCCGCCTGGATGTGCGGCGCGGCCACCGTCACCGTCTCGAAGCTCATCGGCACCTGGCCGCCGATCACGTCTTGAATCGCGGGCGCGCTGCCCTTGTAAGGCACGTGCGTGATGTCCGCACCTGCGAGCAGCTTGAAGAGCTCCCCCGACATGTGCTGCGAGCTGCCCTGGCCGGCCGAGGCGAAGCTCAGGCTGCCCGGTGACTTCTTCGCGGCGGCGATCACGTCGGCCACGTTCTTGTAGGGCTGCGTCGCGCCGACCAGCAGCACGTTGGAAATGCTGCCGAGCAGGATGACCTGCGAGAAATCGGCGAGCGCGTTGTAAGGCATCTTGGGTTGCAGCGCCGGGTTGATGGCGTGGCTGGCGATGGTGCCGAGCAGCAGGGTGTAGCCATCGGCCGGCGACTTGGCCACCGCGTCGGCGCCGATCACGCCGCCGGCGCCGGCCTTGTTCTCCACCAGCACCGTCTGCTTGAGCGAGGCCTGCAGCTTGTCGCCGATGAGGCGCGCCAGCACGTCGCTCGTGCCGCCGGCCGCGAAGGGCACGACGATGCGGATCGGCTTGTTCGGCCAGGCGTCCTGCGCGAAGGCGCGCGGCGCATGGAGCAGGGCGGTGGACGAGGCGAGGACGGCGGTCAGCAGGTGGCGGCGGTGCATGGAAGTCTCCTTTTGGAATCAAGGCGCCGCCCACGCGCGTGGGCAGCGCCGGGTGCGATCACCAGGCCATGCGGATGCCGGCCTGGAAGACGCGGTTCTCGGCGATGTAGTCCTTCAGGTCCCCCGTGGAGAACGATAGGCCCGAATAGAGAAACGTGCTCTTGGACAGGGTGTACCAGCCCATCACGGCGGCCTTGCCCAAGGTGGCGTTGGCGCCAGCCGCGTTCTCGTACTTCACCCCGGTGTAGTTGACCCCGAAGGTGAAGCGGTCCACCGGCACCTGCACGCCCAGCGTGTAGCCGTTGATCTCGTCGGCGGTGAAGCTGCCGGCATCGCTGGTGACGATCAGGTTGCTGCCGGTGAAGGCGCCGTTCCCGGAGCCGAGCGCCAGGTCCTGGTTCATCTGCACACCGCCCAGCAGCTTCACCGGCCCGAAGTTGTAGTTGGTGCCGAAGGTGAAGGACTTGTTGACATCGGCGCCCGTCGTGCGCGACTCGTTCCACTCGTAGGAGGCGGCGATGTTGAAGGCGCCGATGCCATAGCCGAGCTTGACGCCGTGGAAGCGGTCGGCCGTGCCTTCGCCCGGGGCGATCTGCAGCGTGCCGGTGAAGCCGCCGAGGTTGGGCGTGGCCAGCTGCACCACGTTGTTGGCGCGCGGGGCATTCAGCCACAGCGGCAGGTTGCGCCCGGCGTTGGTGCTGGCGGTGCCGGGGTTGGCGACCGAGGCGTTGCCGTAGGGGTTGGTCATGCCCATCACCGAATCGGAGAGCACGTACTGGCGGCCCAGGCGCAGCTCGCCCAGCGAGGCCTGCGACAGGCCCACGAACACCTGGCGGCCGAAAGCGAGCCCGCCCTGGCCGAGCGCACCGGTGTCGGCCGACAGGCCGCTCTCGGCCACCACGTGGGCCTTCAGGCCACCGCCGAGGTCTTCCGTCACGCGCACGCCCCAGCGCGAACCGTTGAGGCCGTTCACCACGCCGTCGTTCATCTTCCAGACGTTGCCGGCGCCCGAGGCGCTGCCGGCCTTGTAGTGGTCGACGGCCAGGTCGACCAGGCCATAGAGCGTGACGCTCGACTGCGCCTGGGCGCCGGTACCGATGGCCAGCAGCACGGCGGCGGTCAGCAGGGAAGTCTTGAAGGTGCAATGCATGGGGTCTCCTCGCGGGTGGAATGTTGTGGGTGGCCGAAGCGGCTGCGCAGGCATGAGCGAGCCCCGCCCGGGCGCTGGCCATCTCGCCCGGGGTGTGAACGGTGTCGGTCGGAAGCGGGTGGGTGCGCGGCCTCAGCCGGGCCGGTTCAGGGCGCGCGCCGCTTGCGGCGCACGGCGGGTGCGGGTGAGGTGCTTCATGGCAGCGCCACGGCCTCGACCCAGTTGGGGTTCTGGCCCACCTCGTGCTCGGCCACGAGCGCGAGTGCGCCGCTCATGCCGTCGATGCGGTGGACGCTCACGCGGTGCGAAGCCTGTCCCGCCGCGACGAGGAATCGGCCCGACGGCGTGAGGG
>DASWSY010000615.1:0-6797 GCA_036402415.1 Rhizobacter sp.
AAGGGCACGATGTACAGCGACGTGCCCAACCTCGCGGTGTCGTTCGGCTACACCAATGCCTCCTGGACGCTCAAGTGCGACCTGACGTGCGAGTACGTGTGCCGCCTGCTCAATCACATGAAACGCCACGGCTACCGCCAGTGCACGCCGCGCATCCGTGACCCGGAGCTGAAAGCCGAACCGTGGATCGACTTCAGCTCGGGATACGTGCAACGCGCCGCGGCGCACCTGCCCAAGCAGGGATCCAAGGCGCCGTGGAAGCTCTACCAGAACTACGTGCGCGACCTGATCACGCTGCGCTTCGGCCGCATCGACGACGGCGTGATGGAGTTCACGCGCGCGGGCCAGGCCATCGACGCGCCGGTGAAGCCGGCCACGGGCTGATCGGCGACGAGTGGCGCGTCAAGCCACCGCACTGCACAGCAGGGCCTGCAGCGCGTAGTGGTGGTTGACCGGGCTGCTGGCGCGATGCCCGAGCGCCACGAGTTGTGCGGCGGCATCCCCGAGGCCGTTGAAGACCGGCCGTCCGGCGCCCCGTTCCAGCTCTCGCACCACGTCGTCGGGCAGCCCTTCGCATTCGATCGCGTCGTAGAGCTTGCCCAGCAGCGGCGCGGTGTCGTTCGACGCGGCCGGAAGAATGTGCGAGACCCGCGCACCGAGTGCGCTGGCCGCTGCGGTGAAACTCTGCGCGGCCTGGTCGTCGCCGGTCTTGCTCATCACCGCGATGTTCTTGCCGCGAAGCGGCTGCTGTGGGTGGCCGGACTCGGCGGCCTCGCGCAGCGACGCGGCGGTGCGCAGCAGCGACGACAGCTCTCCGTTCGACAGGGTGTCGAGCGATACGAGCTTGCGGTGGTGGAGAAGGGCGGGGTTCATCGTCGGATGAGAGCGTATGCACGCCGGCCACGGAGGGCTTGACCCGCATCAAGCGCACGCCACCGGTTGCCGAGCGGCCACCGCTTGATACAGAGCGTTTACACGAGCATCACCCGGTGTTACCCAACGTCGCGGCCCGTTCGCAAGCGGTTGCGCCTCGCTTCCTACAGTGCAGGCACCGAACACGAACCGCCCTCAAGGAGCCCGCCATGCTTGCCACCGCCACCGTCCAGACTCGCGCCGCCTTCCAGCCCCTGCAGCGCGAGACCCGGCCCACCGGCGAGCGCATCGCCGAGAGCCTGAAGCTCGTGAACGACAGCCTGCTGGTCACGCGCCGCCTGCTGCGCGCCGGTGACGCGGTCTACGAGGCCGGCGAGCGTTTCGAGTCGCTGCACGTCGTGAACTCGGGCATCTTCAAGCTCGTGAACCTCTCGGCCGACGGCCGCGAGCAGGTCGTCGGCCTGCAGTTCAAGGGCGATTGGCTGGGCTTCGACGGCATCGCGAGCGGCCGCCACAACTGCGACGCGGTGGCCATGGACACCGGCGAAGTCTGGACCATCCGTTACGACAGCCTGCTGCAGGCCTGCATCAAGCAGCCCGCGCTGATGGCCGTGATGCACGCCGCGATGAGCCGCGAGATGGGCCGCGACCGCGACGCGCTGCTGTCCATCTGCACGCTGCCTGCCGATGCGCGCGTGGCGGAATTCCTGCACAACTGGGCCGCGTCGCTCTCCGAGCGCGGCCTGCGCACCGACCAGATCACCCTGCGCATGACGCGTGCCGAGATCGGCAACTACCTCGGCATGAAGCTGGAGACTGTGAGCCGCGCCCTGTCGCGCCTGGCCCGTGACGGCATCATCGAGTTCTGCGAGACGGGCCGCCGCGAAGTGCGCATTCCGGAGCTGGCGGTGCTGTCGGCCTTCGTGCAGCGCAGCCTCGCACCTGAGGCTGCCACGCTGCAGTGAGTCCATCGCCAGTCGATGCACGAACAGGAGCTGGCCCCTGCGATAGGCGCGCGCGTGCACCTCGTTCAACGCACGCGAGCCGCCCGGACTGAAAGCGCCACGATGGCAATGCCAGCCGCCACCACGAGGGCATCTTCGATCAGGCCGCTGCGGGTCTGCCCCATCTGCGACATCGCGCGTTTGCGACCGGCGAGCGTGAGGTAGGCGAGCGGCACGGCCGTCGCCACGGCGGTGAGGGCCCCGGCTCGCTCGCGGCCTTTGGGTGCCACGGCGGCACCGGCGATGCTGGCGCTGCTCACCCGCGCGAGCAGCCCGGGGAGCACCGTGCGGTCGGGGGCGGTCTTCATCTTGTCGCCCAGCAGTTCGCCAAGGCCCAGGGCCAAGGCCCCGAACCGGAACACCGGCCGGTCGAGCAGGAAGAGCTCCCCAGGCGTGCGTTGCCCGAGCAGCCGCGCCGCGGTCAGGCTGGCCATGGGTGTCATCGCCCGCGCGCTGGCCACGGCGCCGATGAGCGCCGAGAAAAGCAGACTGCCTGATCTCATGTGGACCCCCTGGGTGGTGTGGACCTTGCGATGGTGCGCAACGCGCCGCCCGGACAACAGGGGCGAAGCGCCTGACCGCTTGTAGGACGGTGCCAAGTCAGGCTCAAGCGCGGGCCGCCGGTGCCGATATGTCCACGACATCCCTCGCCAGATTTCCGATGAACGTCCATCCCTTTCCGAGCGCGTGCCGATCGCCAGACGCACGCAGCAACGCGGTCGCCATCGACCACCTGTTGACGCTCACGAACTCGCGCCTCTTCGCGCTCACCGGCGAGCCGGATGTGATCGGCACACGGCTGGGGCTTCGTCATCTGAAGCGCCTGGGCATGGCAGCGCTGGTTGTCGGCCGGCCCATCGACGCAGTGCCCGTCGGCGCATTGGGTTGCGCGAACGACGGGGCTTGAGCCGGCTCAATCCGGCAACGGCTGCAAGGCCAATCGGGTGCGCGTTTGCTGCCCGCGTGCCTTCGAGGCTAGCATTGGCCGCATGGGTCTGATCGCGTCTTCCTCTCTTGTGCAGACCAGTGCCGCCATCGTGGTGCGCACTGGCGGGCCGGCGCGTCTACTCCAGCCGGCCGCACATTCCTGAGCCCGGCGATCCCCTTCCACTTCTCGCGCAAACCTTCGATCGCCGGGCCCCTCGCCCAGCGCGCTGGTGCGGGCCTGCAGGACGCAGGCTGCACCGCAAACCGACAGGAGTGCCGCCATGGAAGTCTTGGCCTGCAACGAGCGCACGCTCACTGAACTCGATCACGTCCGCCTGGCGCGGTTGGTCCGCCACCTCGGCGATGCGACGCCGTCCGCTCTGGCGTCCTTTGTCGACGATGTCCTGGACGCATCGCACGTCGTGTCCTCGCGCGACGTGTTGCCCGACATCGTGACGATGAACTCGCAGGTGGAGCTTGCCGACCTGGCCACCGGCCAGCGGCACCGCCTCACCGTGTGCTATCCCGCCGACGCGCAGCCCGCCCTGGGGGCCGTCTCGGTGCTGTCGCCCGTGGGCGCTGCGCTGATCGGCCAGCGTGTCGGCTCCATCGCCCGTTGGCAGACGCCCAACGGCAAGGAGGTCGCGGCGAAGGTGGAGGCACTGCTCTTCCAGCCCGAGGCCAGCGGCGACTACACGAGCTAGCGCGGCCTGCCTCAGCCCGACGCTGCCGCGCGTTTGCGGGCCGCGCGGAAGTCGCTCGGTGTCACGCCATGGCGATCGCGGAAGGCGCGGTTGAAGGGGCCGATCGAGCCGAACCCGGCTTCAAGCGCCAGCGTGAGGATGGGGCGCCCGTCGCACGCCGGGTCGGCCAGTCGCGCTTCCACTTCCTGCAAGCGCTGCTCGTTGAGGTAGGTCGGGAAGTTGCGGTAGCCAAGCCGCTGGTTGATCAGCTCGCGCAGCCGGTATTCCGGCAGGCCAGCCTTGTCGGCGAGCAGCGCGAGCGTGAGCTCGGGCTCGCGGTACACGCGCTCCACGCGCATCAGGTGATCGAGCCTCGCGAGCCAGGTCGCATCCCGGTCCTCCGTGGCAGCCGGTTCGGCCGGGGCGGCCGCGGCCGGCATCGGCGGGGGCCGACCGAAGAGCGTCTCGAGCACGCGCAGGTTGGGGCGAAGCAGGAAGGCCAGGGTCGCGCCTTGTGCCAGTGCGATCACGCCGAGGTTGAGGGTGTCCAGCCAGGCGGGCGCCCGCTGGCCACCCAGCCACAGTTCGACCGCCAGCACGACCAGCCCGTGCGCGCCGATGTAGCCCAGCAGCCAGACGCGCAGGCTGCGCCGCGCGGCGATCAGGTCGTCGGCCGAGGCCAGCACCAGGCGCCACAGGGCAGTCACCACGAAGCCGGCGGCCAGCAGCTTCTGCAGCACGTGCGGTGCGACGCCCAGCCCGGCCGCGTTCGGCGGCATGAGCCCGAAGAACAGCAGCGCCGCGCCGCAGGCCCATGCCCAGGGTGGCAGGTCGGTGCGGTCGTCGAAGACGTTGTGCAGCAGCCACCAGAACGCCATCGGGAACAGCAGCGCGCCGATGGACAGGACGACCAGCAGCGGCAACGGGGCCGCCGCCGCTTCGGGCGCGGAACGCAGCAGGTAGCTCACGAGGCACAGCACCAGCGGCAGGAAGGCGCGGCGCCCGCGCGCGGGCAGTGCCAGGGCCAGCGCGATCAGCACGCCGGCCAGGCCGAGGTCGATGCCGCGCACGAGGTGCAGGGTGGAGAGGTGGTCGGTGTCGGTCATGCCGCGCAGCATGGCGCCTGAAGCGCCGGACGTCTGGCCGAATGATGCAAAACAGCGCCGATTCGAACAATCGGCGAGACCTCGGAAGGAACGGGCAGACGCCCGGGCGTGCCATTCCTAGTCTTCGCGGCACATCCACAACGGAGTGACGTGATGACCGACCTGAATCTTGAAATCGCCCTCAGGGCCTGGCCCGCCATCTGGCTGGGCGACTGGCTGCGCTACCTGATCCCGGCCGCGCTCTTGAGCGTGGTGCTGGCGCTGCTGCCGCTGGCGTGGCGGCGGGCCCGTGCCGTGCAGGCGCGCCCTCCGGCGCGCGGCCAGCGCCGGCGCGAGTTCTGGAACTCGATGGTGACCGTCCTGGTCTTCTCCTTGAACGGCACCCTGATCTTCACCGCAGTCCAGGCCGGCAAGCTCAGCCTCTACACCGACCTCGGCCGCTTCGGAACGCCCTACCTCGTTCTCAGCGGCTTCGTGCTGGTGCTGGCGCACGACACCTGGTTCTACTGGACGCACCGCCTGATGCACGTGCCCGGCCTGTTCCGATGGTTCCACCGCACCCATCACCGGTCGGTCTCGCCCACGCCGTGGGCGGCGTACAGCTTCGCGGTGACGGAGGCCGCCGTGCAGGCGGTCTTCCTGCCCTTGATCCTGCTGGTGCTCCCGCTGCACCCGCTCGTGATCTTCATCTTCCTCGTGTACATGATCGTGAGGAACGTGATGGGCCATGCCGGTGTGGAGCTGCTGCCCCGCGCCTGGGTCGGCGGCTGGTGGGGCCGGGTGTTCACCACCACGCTGCACCACGACATGCACCACGCGCAGGGCCGATGCAATTACGGGCTCTACTTCACTTGGTGGGACCGGCTCTGCGGCACCGAGCACCCGCAGTACCGCGAGCGCCTGCGCGCCTTCGCCGGCAGGCTCGACGGGGGAAGTGCAACCCCGTCGGACCCTGCTGCGCAGCGCCCGGCCTGAGCCGCTCAGGCCGCACAGCAGCGGGCCGGCGCGGCAGGGCGCGGCTCCTCTTGCGGCAGCGCCAGACTTTCCAGGATCGTGCAATCCACCGCCGGCCCGCCTGCGCAGGCCGCGTCGCAACCGCCGACGAACGCACCGAGGCTGGCCTCCAGCGCCTTCAGTTCATCGAGCTTGCGGCGGACCTGTGCCAGGTGTTGCGCGGCGATGTCGCGTACTTCGGCACAGGGCCGGTCGGGCTGGTCCACCAGGCCCACCAGTTCCCGCACCTGCTCGATCGAAAAGCCGAAGTCGCGACAGCGGCGGATGAACGTCAGGCGTTGAATCGTGCATTCGCCGTAGTGGCGTTGGCCCGCGCCCGTCCGGTCGGCCGGCGGTAGCAGGCCGATCTCTTCGTAGTAGCGGATCGTGGGCACGGTGCAGCCCGTCTGGCGGGCCACGAGGCCGATGGAAAGTCTTGCGTTCATGGCGCGATCGTAGTGGCGCCGCAGGCACCGGGCGCACAACCGCAGGCTGCAGCGGGGGCTGCACCAGGTGCGGCCGGCGCGGGGCGCTTCGCCTTCCTGCGCCACAGGAAGATCCCCACGCCGACGGCCGCGAGGCCCGGCAGCGCGAAGGCGAGCGGGGCCAGTTCGTCGGCGCAGGCCATCAGGGCGGATCCAAGGCCCGCCAGGGTGGCGGTGCCCGCCGTCAACACGGCGGCGCCGCCCAGGAGCGGCACCGCACAGCAGGCGGCACAGGCAGCGCCCACGCCTACAGCGGCTTTCCACGGTTTCATGTCAGGTCTCCGAAGCGAGGGCACATCGCCCACGTCGGCACGGTAGGACCTCAAGTGGCTTGAGGGGCAAGCGGCGTGTCGCGCGCCGCTTCACCGCCTGCCGCGCCATCGCGGTACGTGAGCCAGCACCCCAGGGAGATGACCGATTTGAGGGGCTGCCACCCGCTACTTCCGAAGCTCAACTGACAGTCAAAACAACCAAAATGACCAAACCGGTACTTTTTCCTCAGCCCTTGGGGGAAATCGCCCGACAACCTGCCTGAGGCCGACCTATGCGCCTCGTCAATCTGCGGAGTACACATGTTCAAGCAAACCCGGCTCGGCACGCGCCTGGCCCTCGCGTTCGGCGCCCTCATCGTGATGGGCGCTTTGGTGGCGGCCTTTGGAATCAACGGGCTGATGCGGCTCAACAGCGTCAATGACAGTCTCTATGAGCAGGAGTTGCTCGGCATTT
>DASWSY010000616.1:0-4423 GCA_036402415.1 Rhizobacter sp.
CGTTTCGGCAACTGGTCGATGCACCTGGTCGACAGCGTGGCCCGCTCGGACGAGATCGAGAAACTCTTCACCACGGACGACGAAGGCGCGCCCGCCCAGCTCCTGGACGCGATCGCCGCCGACGTGCAGTGGCAGCGCGCCGACGACCTGGCGCCCGACGAGCGCGGCAGGTCGTGACCGGGCGGCGGCCCGGTACGACGCAGAGGTCGAACCGGGCCCTCGCGCTCAAAGCAGGTCGTAGCGGTCGAGGTTCATCACCTTGACCCAGGCCCGCGCGAAATCGCGCACCAGCACCTGCTGGCCGTCGTCGGCCGACGCATACACCTCCGACAGCGCACGCAGTTGCGCATTGGAGCCGAACACCAGGTCGACGGCGGTGGCCGTCCACTTGAGCTGGCCGCTCTTGCGGTCACGGCCTTCGAGCACGCCGTCGCCGCCCTCCGCCCTGGCCCACTGGGTGCGCATGTCGAGCAGGTTGAGGAAGAAGTCGTTGCTCAGGGTCTCGGTCCGGGTGGTGAAGACGCCGTGCTGCGTGTGCCCGTGGTTGGCACCGAGCACGCGCAGGCCGCCGATGAGCGCCGTCATCTCGGGGGCGCTCAGCGTGAGCAGTTGCGCCTTGTCGATCAGCAGCTCGGCCACCGAGCCTTCCAGCCCCTTGCCCTTCTTCACGTAGTTGCGGAAGCCGTCGGCGATGGGCTCCAGGTACTGCATGGCGTCCACGTCGGTCTGGTCCTGCGACGCATCGGTGCGGCCGGGGGTGAAGGGCACGGTGACATCGACGCCGGCCCTCCTCGCAGCGGCTTCGACGGCGGCACTGCCGGCGAGCACGATCAGGTCGGCCATCGAGATCTTCTTGCCACCCTGCTGTGCGTCGTTGAACTCCTTGCGCACGGCTTCGAGCCTGGCGAGCACACGGCCGAGTTCGGCGGGCTGGTTCACCTCCCATTCCTTCTGCGGCGCGAGGCGGATGCGCGCGCCATTGGCGCCGCCGCGCTTGTCGCCACCGCGGAAGGTGGAGGCCGAGGCCCATGCCGTGATCACGAGCTGCGAGACGCTGAGGCCGGACGCGAGCACCTTGGCCTTCAGCGCGGCCACGTCCTGGTCGTCGACCAGCGGGTGGTCGACCTCGGGCACCGGGTCCTGCCACAGCAGCACTTCCTTCGGCACGAGCTTGCCGAGGTAGCGCGAGCGCGGGCCCATGTCGCGGTGCGTCAGCTTGTACCAGGCGCGGGCGAAGGCGTCGGCGAGCTGGTCGGGGTTCTGCAGGAAGCGGCGCGAGATCTTCTCGTAGGCGGGGTCGAAACGCAGCGCCAGGTCGGCGGTGGTCATCATCGGCGCGTGGCGCTTCGTCGGGTCGTGTGCGTCGGGCACGGTGCCCGCACCGGCGCCGCCCTTGGGGCGCCACTGGTGGGCGCCGGCGGGGCTTTTCGTCAGCTCCCAGTCGTAGCCGAAGAGGGTCTCGAAGTAGCTGTTGTCCCACTTCGTCGGCGTGGGCGTCCACGCGCCTTCGATGCCGCTCGTGATGGTGTAGACGCCCATGCCGTTGCCGAAGGCGTTCTTCCAGCCCAGGCCCTGGTCTTCCACCGCGCCGGCCTCGGGGTCGCAGCCCACGTGCTTGGCCTCGCCGGCACCGTGCGCCTTGCCGAAGGTGTGGCCGCCGGCGACGAGCGCGACGGTCTCTTCATCGTTCATCGCCATGCGCTTGAAGGTCTCGCGGATGTCGCGTGCCGAGGCCAGCGGGTCGGGCTTGCCGTTGGGGCCTTCGGGGTTGACGTAGATGAGGCCCATCTGCACGGCGGCCAGCGGGTTGGCGAGGTCGCGGTCGCCGGCGTAGCGCTCGTCGCCGAGCCAGGTGGTCTCGGGGCCCCAGTAGATGTCGGTCTCGGGCTCCCAGATGTCGGCGCGGCCGCCGGCGAAGCCGAGGGTCTTGAAGCCCATCGATTCAAGGGCGACGTTGCCGGCGAGGATCATCAGGTCGGCCCACGAAAGCTTCTTGCCGTACTTCTGCTTGATGGGCCAGAGCAGGCGGCGCGCCTTGTCGAGGTTGCCGTTGTCGGGCCAGCTGTTGAGCGGGGCGAAGCGCTGCGCGCCGGTGCCAGCGCCGCCGCGGCCGTCCTGCACGCGGTAGGTGCCGGCCGAATGCCAGGCCATGCGGATGAAGAAGGGGCCGTAGTGGCCGTAGTCGGCGGGCCACCAGTCCTGCGAGTCGGTCATCAGGGCGTTGAGGTCCCGGACGACGGCGTCGAGGTCGAGCGTCTTGAACTCGTGGGCGTACTTGAACTGCTCGCCCATCGGGTTGGCCTTGTCCGAGTGCAGGTGGAGGATGGCGAGGTTGAGCTGGTCGGGCCACCAGTCGCGGTTGCCCTTGGCACCGGCGGCGGTGTGCTTGCGTTGCGGCTGTTGTTGTTGAGCGCCCGAGAACGGGCATTTGGCTTCGGTCGACATGCTGGCCTCCTGGGGTTGACGACGGCTCTGTGAAGAGAGCGCCCATGGTCGGCGTGCGCCGCGGGCTCGGTCAATTTGGAGCTGGCAATGGGCCCGATAGCAGGCCCGGGCAATGGCCGCGATAGGGCTCAGCGAGGCGGGGCGGCGGCGAGCGCTTCGTCCAGGAGTTCGAGCCCGGCCATCGCGAAGCGCAGCATGTTGGGCCCACGCGCCGCGTCGCCGGTGCGCAGCAGGCGGTCGAGCGCGACCGGGCCGTCGACGGCCAGGCAGGTGTGGCCGGCGGGGTCGCCGTAGGGGTTGCCCTCGGGGCCGGCCGCGCCGGTTTCGGCCAGGGCCCAGGTCGCACGGAAACGCTCGCGCTGGTGGCGCGCCATGCGCTGCGCGTAGGGCACGGTGGCCGAGCGCAGGCCGGCCATGTCGTCGGCCGTGAGGGTGGTGAAACGGCGGAAGGCGCGGCGGGTGTAGACCACCGCGCCGCCCAGGTAGTAGGCCGAGGCGCCGCCGCGCGAGAGCAGCGCCGCCGAGATCAGCCCGCCGGCCGAGGACTCGGCCACAGCGATGGTGTCGCCGCGCGCGGCGAGCTGCTCGCCGATGCGTTCACCCAGCGCGAAGAGCGCGGCCAGGTCCATCGGCGCGGTGAGCGCGCCTTACTTCGACGCGGCCGAGGCCGGCGCCGCCGGGGCCGATGCGGCCAGCTCGATCTTGGCCGCGGCCTTCAGCGCGTCGATCTGCTTGCGCATGTTCTGCTGCTGGAGCTGCTGGCTGAGCTGCGGCTTCACCGCTTCGAGCGCGGGCGGCTCGATGGGGCGCGAATCTTCCAGCAGGATCACGTGGTAGCCGAACTGCGTCTTGACCGGCTCTTCGGTGAACTTGCCCTTCTCCAGCTTGCCGAGCGCGGCGCTGAACTCGGGCACCATGCCCTTGGCGTCGAACCAGCCGAGGTCGCCGCCGGCGGCCTTGGAGCCCGGGTCCTTGCTCTTGTCCTTGGCGAGCTTCTCGAACGCCGCGGGCGTCTTCTTGAGCGTGGCGATGATGGCCTTCGCCTCGTCCTCCTTCTCGACGAGGATGTGGCGCGCCTTGAACTCGGTGCCGGCGGCCGAGGCCTTGAGGCGGTCGTACTCGGCCTTCAGCATGTCGTCGGTGACGGGGTTCTTCTTGATCCAGTCCTCGACGTAGGCATTGGCCAGCGCCGACTGGCGCACGGTCTCCATCTGGTTCAGGAACTCGGGCGACTTGTCGAGGCCCTGCTTGGCGGCCTCCTGCGCCACCACGGCCTGCAGCACGAGGCTGTCGACCAGCGCCTTGCGCGCCTCGGGCGGCACCGGCTGGCCGCCGCTGCGCTGCGCGATGACCTGGTCGACCTGGGCTTGCGAAATGGCCACGCCGTTGACCGTGGCTTCGGCGGGGCCGGCGGGGGCGGTGGCGGCCTTGTCGTCCTTGCCTGCATTGCAGGCGCCGAGGGCCAGCAGCGAGGCGGCGCCGAGCACGAGGAGGCCGGATTGGAAGGTGCGCATGGGAAGGTCTCGATCTAGGTTGAATGAAGCCCTGCAGTATCGCAATTGCGCACGCCCGGTCTTGCAACAGCTTGTGGAACTCGCATCGGGTTTTTCCCATCTGACACCTACCCTGCCACGCTACAGTGCCTTGCAGGCGGGGCCGACGGCCCCATCTCCCTATGTCCACTCCCTTCACTGCGAACGCGAGAACCCCATGAAACACTTCCTCCTGAGCACCTTGATCGCCCTCGCCGGCGTCGGCTTCATCGCCGAAGGTGTCGAGGCCAAGCGCCTGGGCGGCGGCTCGAGTTCCGGCTTCAAGCGGCAGACGCCGCCGGCCCAGCCGGCGCAGTCGGTGCCGGCCAAGCCCGACGGCACGCCCAACGCCACCCCCGGCACCACCGCCAATGCCACCTCGCCCGCGGCCGCCGCCGCGCCGGGCGCCGCAGCCGCGGCCGCACCCAAGCGCTCGTGGATGGGCC
>DASWSY010000617.1:0-2018 GCA_036402415.1 Rhizobacter sp.
TTCAAAAGCGGTAAGCGTGACAGCGGCGCCTCGGCGCCGCGCCCCGCTGCTCCCACTCGGCACACCGCCTGCCCTGAGGCGCAACACCGTTTCAGGAGTCCGCATGAACACCAGCTCTTCCCATTCGTCCGTCCAGGGCAAGGCCATCATCGTCACCGGCGGCTCGCGCGGCCTCGGCGCCGCCATCGCGCAGGTGCTGGGTGAAGACGGCGCGCAGCTTGTCATCGCCGACATCGCCCTCGAGCGTGCGCAAGACCGCGTCGCGGCGCTGGCCGATGCCAGCATCAAGGCGCTCGCCATGTCGCTCGACGTGGGCGTGGAGGAAGACGTGCATCGCGTGGTGGCGACCACGCGCGAGAAGTTCGGCCGGCTCGACGCGGTGATCAACAACGCCGCGATCGACATCACCGTGCCCATCGGCGAGCTCAGCACCACCGACTGGGAGCGCATCGTGCAGACCAACCTCACCGGCCCCTTCCTCATGGCCAAGCACGCCGCCGCGGTCATGGGCGCGAAGAAGGCCGACGGTTCCGGCGGCGGCCACATCGTCAACATCGCCTCCACCGCATCGAAGCGCGCATGGCCGAATGCCTCGGCCTACCACGCCACCAAGTGGGGGCTGCTCGGCCTGTCGCACGCGCTGCATGCCGAGCTGCGGCCGCAGGGCATCAAGGTCACGGCGGTGGTGGCCGGCGGCATGCGCACGCCCTTCCTGCTGGACCGCTTTCCCGACATCGACCCCGGCGTGCTGCAGGACCCGCTCCACGTGGCCCGCGCGGTGCGCTTCGTGCTGACGCAGCCCGAGGAGACGGTGGTGCCCGAGATCACGGTGCTGCCGATGCGCGAAACCTCCTGGCCTTGAGGGGCGCGCCATGTACACGCTCGGCCTCAATGCCGCCTTCCACGATTCCGCCGCGGCGCTGGTGAAAGACGGCGTCGTCGTCGCCGCGTCGGAGGAAGAACGCTTCACCCGCATCAAGCACGGCAAGCGGCCGGTGCCCTTCTCGGCCTGGGAGCTGCCCTTCCACGCCATCGACGACTGCCTGCGCCAGGCCGGCATCACGCTCGGCGATCTCGACCACGTGGCCTACAGCTACGACCCGCAGAACTTCCTCGGCACGCGCAACGCCGCCACGCTGGCGCTGCCCCTGCAGCCGTCAGCCCTGCCCGATGACCGATGGGAGAACCCCTGGGACCCGCTCTTCGCCGCGTACATCGTCAATGCCCCGCGCCAGCTCGCCGACGGCTGGCCGCACCACCTGCGCAAGCGGCTGTCGGGCGTCAAGGCCGACCGCGCGCCCTACCGCTGGCACTTCATCAACCACCACACCTGCCACCAGGCCAGCGCCTTCCTCGCCGCGCCCTATGCGCGCTGCGCGGTGATGACGCTCGACGGCCGCGGCGAGCACGCCACCACCACCTACGGCCGCTACCGCGACAGCCGCTACGAGCCCATGGGCGAGGTGCTGATGCCGCACTCGCTGGGCATGCTGTACGAGCAGGCCACCACCTACCTCGGCTTCCTGCATTCGAGCGACGAGTACAAGGTGATGGCGCTGGCGGCGCTGGGCACGCCGCGCTTCGCCAAGGCGCTGCGCGAGCACATCGAGATCGGCAGCGAAGGGCAGTACCGCATCCGCAAGCCCGACTTCGAGGCCCTGGCCGGCCCGGCGCGCCAGCCCGGCGCCGCGATGGAGGAGCGCCACCTCGACCTGGCCGCCTCCCTGCAGGACGTGCTGGAAGACGTGGTGCTGGAGCTCTCGCGATGGCTGTGCCGCGCCAGCGGCGAGCGCCACCTGGCCATGGCCGGCGGCGTGGCGCTCAACTGCGTGATGAACGCACGCCTGCGCGACAGCGGCATCTTCGAAGGTGTGTGGATCCAGCCGGCTGCCGGCGACGCCGGCACCGCGCTCGGCGCGGCACTCTGGACCGACGCGCGCGAGCGCCGCGGCCTCGTGCCCGAGGAGGCCGTCACGCCCGCCTCGGTGTGCACCTTCGCACCCCGCCAGTGGCAGATG
>DASWSY010000618.1:0-1889 GCA_036402415.1 Rhizobacter sp.
GCTGCTCCAGCAGGCGAAGCGCGCCCGCACGATCGTTGCGCGTCAGGTGTGTCATGGCATGCCCCTTTCACGGTGCATACGCATTGCTGCGTATGGCGCCTGCACGCATCGAGACGCACGATGCTCGCAGGCCCTTTACCACCAAAGCAGTATAGGCAGGCAAGGGGCGCGCAGGCCGCTTGCCGGCGGAGGGGATACACATGGCCATCGACGAAACACGGCTTAACGCGCTCATGGGTACCCTCGAGCCGCCCTCCTTCCGGCCCGCCTGATCTTCGAATCACGTCCGAAAGGACATTCCAGGAGCCACCATGTCACGCCAATACATCGACTGCCGCGAGTTTCCGAGCACGATGAACTGCAGTGTCGCGCTCTCCGCCGACACCGAGAGCGAACTGCTCGAGGCCGCCGTCCAGCACGCCGTGGCCGTTCACGGCCATACCGACACGCCGGAGTTCCGCCAGCAACTGGCAAGCATGTTCAAGTCCGGCACGCCGCCGCTGCAGGCGCCCGCGCAGAAGACCCCCGCCTGAGGCGGCCTGGCCCCGGCCACCGCCGCTTCGGCCGGGCGATGAACACCTTCGGGTGCTTTCGAGGGCCGCCAGATCCAGGTGCCCGCGATTCGAGGGAGAGCGGGGATGCCCCTACGGCCTGCGGCCCCATCCCCGATGCTGGAACAATGCGGCCACCATGGACGGCCTCGATCTCATCAAAACATTCCGCGAAGTGGCGTTCCGGCGCAGCTTCTCCCGCGCAGCCATTTCGCTGGGCATGTCGAAGGCCACGGTCAGCCGCTACGTGGCCGAGCTCGAGGAGCGCAGCGGCGTGCGCCTGCTCAACCGCTCCACCCGTTCGCTGAGCCTGACGGACGCCGGCCAGGTGCTGCTCGACCGCAGCACCGAGCTGGTGGCCATGGCCGAGAACACGCTGAACGACCTGCAGGCCCACGGCTCGCACCCCCAGGGGCGGCTGCGCATGAGCGCGCCGCATGGGCTGATCGCGGGCTGGCTGTCCGACGTGATCGCCGAGTTCATCCAGCTCTACCCCGACGTGTACGTGAGCCTGGTGTTCACCAACGACGAGCTCGACCTGATCGAGGAAGGCATCGACATCCACCTGACGGGCGGGCGCATCGACGACATGAACCTGATCGTGCGCCGGCTCGTGCAGTTCGAGATGGTGGTCTGCGCGAGCCCCTCGTACTGGGCGCAGCGCGGCATGCCCCGCGTGCCCGAGGACCTGGCGCGCCACGACGTGCTGAGCTACTCGGCCAAGCCCACCACCCACCTGCCCTTCGAGACCGGCGGCAAGGCGGTCGACGTGCCGGTGCACAGCCGCATGGAGGCCAACGACGCCGTCGCGCTCATCGAGCTGGCGCTGCGCGGCGCGGGCGTGGCCTACGTGCCCGAGCCGTTGGCGCAGTCGCACCTGGAACGCGGCGCGCTGGTGCCGGTGCTGCGCGAGCACATGCCGAGCGACCACTGGCTGTATGCCGCCTACTCGCAGCGCCGCCACAACAGCGCCGCGATGCGCACCATGCTCGACTTTCTGGAGCAGTCGATGGCCCGGCACGGCAACCCGCCCGCGATGCCGCCGCTGCCTCCCGCGTTGCAGGTGCTGGCTCCTTCTTCTCCTTCTCCTTCTCCTTCTTCTTCTCCTTCTTCTGTGGCTACTGCTGCTACATGCGCCCTTTCCAGGGCACCAGGCGCCGCTCGAGCCACCGCATCAGCAGGTCGAACAGATAAGCCACCACGCCGATGACGATGATGCCCATGATCACGATGTCGGTGCGCAGGAAGTTCGACGCGTTCAGCACCATCTGGCCCAGGCCCATGTTGGCCGCCACCATCTCGGCCGCCACCAGCGTGGTCCAGCCGAAGCCGATGGCA
>DASWSY010000619.1:0-6554 GCA_036402415.1 Rhizobacter sp.
CACCCTCGCGCGCAAGCCGCCGCCCAAGGCCACCGCGGCCCTGCCGCCGGAGCCGGCCACCCCGCGAGCCGCCTGCGGCAACCGCTCGAACTTCGCGCTCGTCTACTGCATGCAGCAGCAGTGCAAGCGCTGGAAGTTCAACACCCATGCCGAGTGCCTCGAACTCGAGCGCCGCGGCGAGCTCTGAAGCGCCCCACGCAGCTTTACCTCGCAGCAACGTAAAGGCGTCAACAGCGCCGCGGCACCTGCCGTTGAGCAGCGCGTGGGGGCCACGTCTGGCGCCCGGGAGTGAAGACATGCAGAAGTCCACCCAGCGCCGCGTGTTCGGCGTGCTCGCCGTCGTGGTCGCCTCGCAGGTGCTGACGGCCTGCGTGGTGGTGCCGGTGCCGCATCGCCACCGTGCGGTCGTCGTGCAGCCGGGCTATTCGGGCCCGCCGGTGCATCACCACCGTCACCATCATCACGATCGATACGATCGCCACGACCGCCGCTGATCCGGCAACGGGCCTGACACGCGCCGCGTGCAGAATGCACGCCATCGCGTTCGTGCAGGCCCGCCCATGACCACGTCGACCACCGCTCCGGGTTCCACGCTGCGCCGCCTCGACGAGCTGCCCGGGCCGCCGGGCCTGCCGCTGCTCGGCAACGCCCACCAGGTCACGCTCTCGCGCATCCACCAGGACGTGGAACGCTGGGCCCGCGAGCATGGTCCCATGTTCCGCGTGCGCCTGGGCCGGATGCGCGCGCTCGTCATCACCGACCACGAGGCCATCGCCACCGCGCTGAAAGACCGGCCCGAGGGTTTCCGCCGCACCATCCGCACCTCGCAGGTGGGCGCCGAGATGGGGCTCAAGCCCGGGGTCTTCGGCGCCGAAGGCCAGGCCTGGCGCGACCAGCGCCGCATGGTGATGGCGAGCTTCGCGCCGGGCCACGTCAAGGCCTACTTCCCCTCGCTGCAGCGCGTGGTGCAGCGGCTGCAGGGGCGCTGGGAGAAGGCGGCGCAGGCCGGCCGCACGATCCCGCTGCAGGAAGACCTGATGCGCTACACCGTCGACGGGGTGGCAGGCCTCGCCTTCGGCAGCGACATCAACACGCTCGAATCCGACGAAGAGGTGATCCAGCAGCACCTCGACAAGATCTTCCCCGCGCTCTTTCGCCGCATCTTCGCGCGCGTGCCGTACTGGCGCTGGTTCCGCCTGCCGCGCGACCGTGCCCTCGACCGCAGCGTGGCCGCCATCCACGTGGCGATCGAAGGCTTCATCGCCCAGGCGCGCGAGCGCATGCGCGCGAACCCCGCACTGCGCGATCAGCCCGGCAACCTGCTCGAAGGCATGATCGCCGCGGCCGACGAAGGCGGCAGCCAGCTCACCGACGATCACGTGGCCGGCAACGTCATCACCATGCTGCTGGCCGGCGAAGACACCACCGCCAACACGCTTGCCTGGATGATCTGGCTGCTCGGGCGCAACCCCGAGGCGCTGCAGCGCGCGGTCGACGAGGTGCAGCGCATCGCACCCGACCCGGCCGCGTTCACGCCCGAGCAGATGGCCGCGCTGGACTACCTCGAAGCCTGCGCCTCCGAGACCATGCGGCTCAAGCCCGTGGCGCCCTTCCTCGTGCTCGAAGCCTTGAAGGACACCGTGCTCGGCGACGTGCAGGTGCCCGCCGGCACCTTCGTGTGGTGCGTGATGCGGCACGACAGCCTGAACGAGCGGCACTTCCCCGACCCCACCGCGTTCAACCCCGCGCGCTGGCTCGACCATGCCGACCCCGCCCTCACGCCCACCTCGCCCCGGCGCGTGGCCATGCCCTTCGGCGCCGGCCCGCGGGTCTGCCCGGGGCGTTACCTGGCGATGCTCGAGATCAAGATGGCGATGGCCATGCTGCTGTCGCGCTTCGAGATCGAGGAGGTCGGCACCGCCGACGGCCGCGAGCCGCGCGAGAAGATGGCCTTCTCGATGGCGCCGGTGGGGCTGCAGATGCGCCTGAAGCCGCGCAACGGCTGAGACCGATCGCGCTGGCTCGAGGGTCGCCCGGCTCGCGCCGGCGTGACGGGTTGCACGCATTCGCTGCCGCCCATGACGTCGCGGCTCAGGTTGGCCCCGGCTCGTGCCGACATCCAGCCGAGCGACCCACTTTCCCTCATGTCACGCCCCTTCACGGCCCGAGTTGCAGACTTGGTGCTCACCACCGAGCCGCGCACGCGCAGCCACCTGAGCATCTGGCTCATCTCCGTCTCCACCTACGTGGTCTACAGCGCCATCGTGTGGGTGCAGGTGGGGCTCGGCTTCACGGACCTCGGCATGGCCGTGGCACAAAGCGGCTGCGTGGTCGTCGCCAACGGCCTCTTGTACATGGGCATCCGCAAGCGCTGGGGCCCGCGCGGCGATCGCTCGCTCGGCATCACGCAGCTCCTCGTGGGCATCGGCTTCATGTGGTGGAGCTACGCCATCGCAGGGCCGGTGGCGGCGGCCACGGTCATCATCGTGGCCAGCCACATCGTCTACGCCATGTTCTCCATGCCGCCGCGCCAGGTGTGGCAGCTCGTGGCGCTGTCGCTGAGCGGCCTGGCACTCACCATGACGCTCAGTCACCTCGCGCAGCCCGCGCGCTACGCGCCGGGCGAGCAGTTCGTCTCCTTCCTCTACATCACGCTCGTGGTGGTGCTCATCGCCCGGCTGGCCGCCCTGGTGGCGCGCATGAACGAAGGCCTGCGCACCCAGAGCCGCGAGCTCGCAAGCGCGCTGGAGCGCGTGCGCCAGCTCGCCACCCGCGACGAGCTGACGCAGGTGCACAACCGCCGGCACATCACCGAGTTGCTCGTCATCGAACGGAACCAGCACGAGCGCACCGGCCACACCCTGTGCGTGGCGCTGCTCGACATCGACCACTTCAAGGCGGTGAACGACAAGCTCGGCCACCAGGCCGGCGACGAGGTGCTGCGCCGCTTCGCCATGGCCACGCAGCAGGCGCTGCGGGCGAGCGACCTGCTCGGCCGCTGGGGTGGCGAGGAGTTCATCGTCGTGTTTCCCGACACAAGCCTCGACGAAGCGGCCGTGGCACTGCAGCGTGTGCGCGAGCGGCTCACGAAGACCGATTTCTCGCACGGGGGCGTGGCGCTGCGCGTCACCTTCTCTGCCGGCCTGGTGAACCTGCAGGCCGGCGAGCAGGTCGAGCACGCGGTGGAACGCGCCGACCAGGCCATGTACCGCGCCAAGACCCACGGCCGCGACTGCGTGATGACCGACCTGCCGCCCGGGAGCCGCGGCGACGTGGGACGACGCGCCTGAGCACGCGGCCGGCACGGCGGCCGAGCGAGAATGCCGGGCTCGCCGGCACTGACCGCTCCGGCCGACTTCCATCACCCGCGCGTGAGCCCGCTCCCCCTCTACCAGGACGACAGCCTCCTCGTCGTCGACAAGCCCGCCGGCCTCCCCTCGGTGCCGGGGCGCCCGGCGGAACTGCACGACTGCATGCTCTCGCGCGTGCACCACGTCGCGCCCGACGCGCTGGTCGTGCACCGGCTCGACATGGCCACGTCGGGCCTGCTCGTGTTCGCGCGCAGCAAGGCCGCCCAGCGTGCACTCGGCGACGCTTTCGCGCGGCGCGAGGTGGTCAAGCGCTACGTCGCCGTGGTGACGGGTGAACTTGTCGACGACGAAGGCGAGATCGACCTGCCGCTGATCGCCGACTGGCCCAACCGGCCGCTGCAGAAGGTCGACCGCGTCGTCGGCAAACCTTCGGTGACGCACTACCGCGTGATCGAACGCCAGCCCGGCCGCACGCGGGTGGCGCTCATGCCGCTCACCGGCCGCTCGCACCAGTTGCGCGTGCACCTGCAGGCGCTCGGCCACCCCATCGTGGGCGACACGCTCTATGCGCCACCGGAGGTCGCGGCCCAGTCGCCACGCCTGCTGCTGCATGCGCACGCCCTCGGCTTCGCCCACCCGGCGAGCGGCGAGGCCCTGTCGTTCGAAAGCCCGCCGCCCTTCTGATGGCCCACGCCCCGTCGGACACCACGCCCCTGCGCAGCCTGCCGGCCTTCATGCGCTTCTGGTACGCGCGCCTCTCGGGCACCACCGGCAACCAGATGCTGATGGTGGCCGTGGGCTGGCAGATGTACGACCTGACGGGCAGCGCGTGGGACCTCGGCCTCGTCGGCCTGCTGCAGTTCCTGCCGGCCCTGCTGCTCACGCTGGTGGCCGGCCACGTGGCCGACCGCCACGACCGCAGCCGCATCCTGGCGCTGGCGATGGCGGCGCAGGTGATGGTGGCGCTGGTGCTGACCGCGGCGACGCACGGCCAGTGGGTGAGCCGCGGGCTGCTGCTGGCGCTCTCCGTGGCCATCGGCACGGCGAAGGCCTTCCAGATGCCGGCGCAGCAGGCGCTCGTGCCTTCGCTCGTGCCCACCGCCTTGCTGCCACGCGCGCTGGCCTTCAGCTCGGCCGGCATGCAGGCGGCCATCATCGGCGGCCCGGCGCTCGGCGGCTTCCTCTATGTGGCGGGCGCCGGCGTGGTCTACGCCACCTGCGCGGCGTGCTTCGTGGCGGCAGGCGTGCTCTTCCTGCGCATCGGCCACCCGCACGTGCCGCCGCCGAAAGAGCCGGCCACGCTCGCGACCGTGCTTGCGGGCTTCCGCTTCATCTGGCAGCGGCCGGTGGTACTGGGCGCCATCTCGCTCGACCTCTTCGCCGTGCTGCTGGGCGGCGCCACGGCGCTGCTGCCGATGTTCGCCAAGGACGTGCTGCACGTCGGCCCCTGGGGCCTGGGCCTGCTGCGCGGCGCGCCGGCGGCGGGGGCGCTGTGCATGTCGCTCGTGCTCACGCGCTGGCCGATCTCGCGCCGGGTCGGGCATGCGATGTTCGCGGCGGTCGCGGTGTATGGGGTCGCGACCATGGTGTTCGGCGTCTCGACCTCGTTCGTGCTCTCGCTCGTGGCGTTGGGGGTGAGCGGCGCCGCCGACATGGTGAGCGTGGTGATCCGCCAGTCGCTGGTGCAACTCGAGACGCCCGATGCCATGCGGGGCCGCGTGGCGGCGGTCAACTCGATCTTCATCGGCGCGTCGAACCAGCTCGGTGAGTTCGAGTCGGGCGCGACGGCCGCGCTCCTCGGCCCGGTGGGCTCGGTGCTGCTCGGTGGGGCGGGCACGCTCGTCATCGCGGGCCTGTGGTTCAAGCTCTTCCCCGACCTCGCGCGGCGCGAGCGGCTCAGCGCCACGCCGCCGCCGTAAGGCCCGAACTGGGCCCGAAAGCCTCGGGTTTTCACAATCGAACACCGGAGATACCCCGCTGATACTCCGCGCTCATCACGCAAAGGAGAGGGGTCCATGACGGCATCGAGCGCCAATCGTCCCAACTTTCTCTACCCGGCAGGCTCGGTGCTGATGCACCCGCCGCTGCAGTTGAAGAACTCCGAGATGTACGGCTTCTTCGTCAAGGGCGACCTGGCCAGGCTGCAGGCGACGGTCGATGCCACGCTCACCGCGGTGGCCGGCGGCGAGATGCGATTCCAGGTGTTCTCGCCCTTCGTGATGCTCACCTTCACCAAGGTGCACAAGGCTTACTCGAGCTGGCCGGACGACCGGGCCAAGGGCTGGGGCGAGGAGGTCGACATCATTACCTGGGTGATGGTGGGCCAGATCGACAAGGGCGACGACAGGATCAGCCGCATCTTTTCCTACCCCTGCCACATCTTCGTCGACAGCTGCATGGCGCTCATCAACGGGCGCGAGCTCTTCGGCTACCCCAAGTACCAGTGCGAGTACACGATGCCCGAGCCCGGCCAGCCGGCGCGGCATTTCTCGCTCGCGGCCCAGGGCTTCCAGCCCTTCTCGCCCGATTCGCAGCTCAAGTTGCACCCGCTGATCGACGTCGACGCCACGACCGACCGCCACGGCGTGCGCAAGCTCGGCGGCGTGCTGGAGCTGATCGAGGAAGGCATCGAGCTCTTCGGAGCCAACCTGCCGGCCCTGCTGGAGCTCGACAAGCAAGGCTGGGAGCAGATCGCCGGCATGCTGCGCAGCCCGGGCTGCGAGCAGATCTTCCTGAAGCAGTTTCCCGACGCCTCGGGCGTCAAGGCGGTGTACCAGGCCATCGTTTCGGCACCCGCCAAGATCACCGCGGTGCATGCCGTGGAGGTCTTCGAAGACGACTACGAGGTCACGCTGCACGAGTTCGCGAGCTTTCCGCTGCACGAATCGCTGGGCCTTTCGCTCGGCGCGCAGCCGGGCCTGCTGCCCTTCCACATCAGCTTCGACTTCGAGGTGACGCCGGGCGAGGTGATCCACGACAACTCGGTCGTGAAGCCGAAGAAGATCGCGATCCTCGGTGGCGGCGTGGCCGCGATGACGAGTGCCTTCTACCTGACCGACCAGCCCGGCTGGGAGAACCAGTACGACATCACCGTCTACCAGATGGGCTGGCGGCTCGGCGGCAAGGGCGCGAGCGGGCGCAACGCGCAGATCGGCCAGCGCATCGAGGAGCACGGCCTGCACATCTGGTTCGGCTTCTACCAGAACGCCTTCCGCACCATCCAGAAGGCCTACGGCCTGCTCG
>DASWSY010000620.1:0-7066 GCA_036402415.1 Rhizobacter sp.
AGCAGGGCCTCGCGCAGGAGGGCGTACACCTTCTGCCCCTTCGCCACCGGTGCCAGGTAGTAGGGCTTGTCGAGGTAGACGAAGGGGATCTCCGCCATCGACACGAAGGCCTCGATCTCGATCGCCTGGGTGGAGCGCGGGTACACCGCCTCGATTTCCTCGTCGCTGAGCAGCACGTACTTCTCGTTGGCGTACTCGATGCCCTTGACGATGTTCTCCTTGGTGATTTCACGGCCGGTGCGCTTGTTGATGCGCTTGTAGCCGACCGGGTCCATGCTGCGTTTGTCGAGCCAGTCGAAGTCGACCCCGCTTTCGGTGGACGCCGAATGCAGGCTCACGGGGATGTGCACCAGCCCGAAGCTGATGGCGCCTTTCCACAGTGAACGCGATGCGGTTGCCATGCGCGCAAGGCTACGAGCCCGCCGGCCGGCCGCACCAGTCCGCAACACCCGATTCGGCTGTGGGAAAGCACCTACCACGCAGGCATTTGTAAATTTTGCAAGCTGGACCACGGCATGGGGGCATCAGCGCTCCGTGAGAATCGGTGCCACTTTCGTCTCGATGAGGAGCTGGCGCATTGGGCGCAGAAGCATGGTTGTGGGGTGAGCTGCGCGACAAGACGCGCCTTGAGCATGCACGCATCGAGCACCTGCTGCGCCTCACGCAGCCCATGAGCGAAGCGCGTTATGCCGCCATCGTCTCGGGCTTCCACGAATTCCTGCGGCGCTGGGAGCCGCGCCTGGCCGCCGCCCTGCCCCAGCATCTGCGCGACTGGGCCGCCCGACGCAAGCGCAGCGCCTTTGCGGCGGAGGACCTGCGGCACGTGCGCGGCGTGCGCGGCACGAAGGAGGCGAGCACCGCCGAGCGCGCGGTGCGCAGCCTGCCGCTGGCCAGTCCGGCGGCCGCGCTCGGCTCCATGTACGTGATCGAAGGCTCGGCGCTCGGCGGTCAGGTGATCACGCCGCTGCTCCAGCAGCACCTCGGGCTCACCCCGCTCACGGGTGCGAGCTACTTCCACGGCCACGGCCCCGCCACGGGCGCCATGTGGCGCGACTTCCGCGAGGTCATCGCCCGCGAAATCGGCGAGGACCACGGCGCGGCACGCGAGGCCTGCCAGGAAGCGCAGCGCACCTTCGCCGCGCTGTGCGAGATGTTCGAGGCACTGGAGCTGTCCGCATGACGACCGACGCCACGCCCACTTCGCTCGACCTCGCTCACTGCGCCGCCGAGCCCATCCGCGTGCCGGGCGCCATCCAGCCGCACGGCTGGATGGCCTCGCTCGACGCCGAGACGCGCGGCCTCGTTGCCTACAGCGCCAACTGGGCCCAGCTTCTCGGCGCCACGCCCGACCTGCCGCAGCGGGTACAGGACGTTTTTGCGCAGCTCGACTTCGAGGTCGCCGACCTGTCGCGCAACGACGGCTCCTCCTCGGTCGGCCACCTGCGGGTTGCGGGCCGCAACCTGCACGCCACTGCCCACCTGCGCGACGGCCTGCTCAACGTGGAGCTCGAAGCCCATCCGGACGAGTCCGGTTCGCGCGCGCCCATCTACATGCTCACCCGGCAGCTCCTGCCGCGCCTGCAGGCAGCGCAGACGGTCGAGGACCTGTGCGCGCTGGCCGCGCAGGCCATGAAGCAGCTCACCGGCTTCGGGCGCTGCCTGGTCTATTCCTTCGATGCCGACGGCCACGGCGCGGTGCTCGCCGAAGAGCGCGACGAGGGCTACGACTCCTACGTCGGCCACCACTTCCCCGGCTCCGACATCCCGTCCCAGGCGCGCGAACTCTACAAGGTCAACCGCTTCCGCCTGATCGCCGACGCCAACTACGCGCCGGTGCCGGTGCACCTCGTCTCGCCGGCACGGGCCGGCAAGCCGCTCGACATGACGCTGCTGCAGCTGCGCAGCGTCTCGCCGGTGCACCTGGAATACATGCGCAACATGGGCACGCTCGCATCGAGCTCGGTGTCGATCATCGTGCGCGGCGAACTCTGGGGCCTGATCTCGGTGCACGACCACGCACCGCGCCAGCTCGACTACGCCACCCGCATGGCCTGCGAGCACCTGGGCCAACTGCTCTCGCTGCAGATCGAGGCCAAGGAAGACAACGCGCGCGTCACCCAGGAGGCCGAGCTGCGCCAGCTCACGCTCGCGCTCGTGGCCGATCTCGCCGACAGCGACGCCACGCTGCAGCGCCTGGTCGACCGGCCGGGCCTGCTGCTGCGCATCGCGCGGGCGGGCGGCGCCGCGGTGGTGTTCAACGACCGCTGCTGGACGGTGGGCGACGTGCCCGACGAGGCCAGCCTGCACCAGCTCGTGGAATGGCTCGCGCCGCTGGCCACGCCGAGCTTCCACACGGCGAGGCTGCCCGAACAATGCCCCGCGATGTCGGGTTATGCGGCCATCGCGTCGGGGGTGCTCGCGATCTCGATCTCGCAGGTGCATCGCCACCACATCCTGTGGTTCCGGCCCGAAGTGGTGCAGCAGATCCACTGGGCCGGCGATCCGCGCAAGAACGTCGACACCCATGGCGACGGCCGCCTGCACCCACGCCGCAGCTTCGCCACCTGGCGCGAGGAGCTGCGCGGACGTTCGCTGCCCTGGTTGCCGGGCGAGCTGGGCGCGGCGCTGGAGCTGCGGCAGGCACTCATCGGCATCGTGCTGCGCCGCGCCGAGGAACTGGCCGAGGTGGCCAGCGAGCTCGGCCGGGTCAACAAGGAACTCGAAGCCTTCTCGTACACCGTGTCGCACGACCTGCGCGCGCCCATGCGCCACATCGCCGGCTACGTCGACCTGGTGCTCGACGGCGAGCAGCTCAACGATCGCTCGCAGCGCTACCTCTCGCACGTGAAGGGCGCGGCCGCCTATGCGGGCGAGCTGGTCGACGCGCTGCTCGACTTCTCGCGCATGGGCCGCTCGGCGCTGCGCCGCGTCGACGTGAACCTGCAGGCGCTGCTCGACGACCTGGTGCGAGAGTTCGAAGCGCCGCAGCCGGGGCGGATCCGCTGGCAGCTCGAAGGGCCCTTCCCCACGCTCTGGGGCGACGCGATCCTGCTGCAGGTGGCCGTGCGCAACTTGGTCGGCAACGCCGTCAAGTACAGCCGCACGCGCGAACGGCCCGAGATCACCGTGCGCGCGCTTCGCACCCCGGCCGGTGACGGCCTGTCGATCACCGACAACGGCGTTGGCTTCGACATGAAGTACATCGGCAAGCTCTTCGGCGTGTTCCAGCGCCTGCACCAAGTCGAAGAGTTCGAAGGCACGGGCATCGGCCTGGCCAGCGTGCGCCGCATCGTTGAACGCCATGGTGGCACCGTCACCGCCGAAGGTGCCGTGGGCCGAGGCGCCACCTTTTCCCTCGTGCTTCCCAGGCGCGAAACTCTGCTCAGCGCAGCCACCTCCAAGTAGTCGCCATGCTCAAGCCCATCCTCCTCGTCGAAGACGATCCGCGTGACCTCGAACTCACGCTGTTGGCACTCGAACGCAGCCAGCTTGCCAACGAGGTGATCGTGGTGCGCGACGGGGCCGAGGCCCTCGACTACCTCAACCGCGAAGGCGGCTACGCCGACCGCGCCGAGGGCAACCCGGCGGTGATCCTGCTCGACCTGAAGCTGCCCAAGGTCAACGGCCTGGAGGTGCTCAAGAGCGTGCGCGCGACCGACGGCCTGCGCAGCGTTCCGGTCGTGATGCTGACCTCGTCGCACGAAGAGAGCGACGTGCTGCGCAGCTACGAGCTCGGCGTCAACGCGTACGTGGTGAAGCCGGTGGAGTTCAAGCAGTTCGTCGCCGCCATCGCCGACCTGGGCGTCTTCTGGGCCGTGCTCAACGAACCGCCGCCAGGCTCGCTCAAGGTGGGCCGGCGCAATGAGTGACCCGCAGCGCGACTTGCCGCAGGACCGCCGCCTGAGCGTGCTGCTGCTGGAAGACTCGGCCTTCGACGCCGAGATCCTGCAGGAGTGGCTCAAGCGCGCCTACCCCGCGGTGCGCGTGACCTGGGTCGACGACGAAGCCGGCTTCGTGGAGGCGCTCAAGCGCTACCGTTACGACGTGATCCTGTCGGACTACCAGATGCCGCGCTATTCGGGCGGGCAGGCGCTCGACCTGGTGCGCGAGACCTATCCGCAGCTTCCGTTCATCTTCGTCTCCGGGGTGATCGGCGAAGACAACGCCGTCGACATGCTCAAGCGCGGCGCCACCGACTACGTCATCAAGAACCGCCTGTCGCGCCTGCCGGTGGCCATCGACCGCGCGCTCGAGGAGGTGCGCCTGCGCGAGGCGCGCGAGGCGGTGGAGGCGCAGCTTCGCGACGCCGACGCGCTCTACGGGCGCGTGGTGGACTCGCTGCGCAACTACGCGGTGATCCTGCTCGACGGGGCCGGCATCGTGCGCTCGTGGAACGCGGCCGCGCAGACCATCTTCGGCCACACGCGCGCCGACATGCTGGGCCGCTCGATCGAGCTCATCTACACCCCCGAGGACCGTGGGCAGGGCGTGTGGCGCGAGGAGCTGCAGACCGCCTTCGCCGAAGGACACGTGCAGGCCGACCGCTGGCTGGTGCATGCCGACGGCAGCCGGCTGCGCGGCGAGGGTGTGGTGACCACGCTCTACAACGCGCAGGGCGACCACAACGGCTTCTCGATGCTCGTGCGCGATGCCACCGCCGCCTGGCGCGACGCGCAGGCGCTGCGCGAGGCCAAGGAAGAGGCCGAGCGCGCGAACCGCGCGAAGGACCGTTTCCTCGCGGTGCTCTCGCACGAACTGCGCACGCCTCTCGCACCCATCGCCGCGGCGGCGCAACTGCTGGAGCGCACCGCCACCGTGCCCGACAAGCTCGCCCACCTGCTGCCGATGATCCGCCGCAACGTGGCGCTGGAGGCGCGGCTGATCGACGACCTGCTCGACCTCACCGCCATCGGCGCCGGCAAGGTCAACCTGCGCCTGCAGCCGGTGGACGTGCACAAGCTCATCCAGGCGGTGGCCGAGATGCTCGACGCCGACGTGCAGCGTGGTGGGCTTCAGCTCATCCTGCAACTCGACGCCGAGACGAGCGTGGTACAGGGCGACGAGGCACGCATCCAGCAGGTGCTCTGGAACATCGTGCGCAACGCGGTCAAGTTCACGCCGCGCGGCGGATGCGTGGAGGTGCGCACCCGGCTTGTCGGCCGCGAGTTGGAGGTGACCTGCACCGACACCGGCATCGGCATCCACGCCGACGCGCTGCCACGCATCTTCCTCGCCTTCGAGCAGGCCGACGCCGACGTGTCGCGCCACTTCGGCGGCCTGGGCCTGGGCCTGGCCATCGCGCACGGCCTGGTGGCCCGCCACCACGGCAGCCTGCAGGCGCATTCCGAGGGGCGCGACCGCGGCGCGGTGTTCACCCTGCGCCTGCCCACCGCGCAGGCCGGCAGCACGCAGGCCGAAGCGCCCGAGGCGCCGGGCCACGTGGCGCGGCCGCCGCAATCGGTGCACGTGCTGCTGGTGGAAGACAACCGCGACGCCGCCGATGCGCTCGGCCTGTCGCTGCACGACCTGGGCTACCGCGTGACGCACGCCTACACCTGCGACGAGGCCCTGGCACTGGCCAAGGGACCCGACGGCTTCGACGTGATCGTGACCGACATCGGCCTGCCCGACGGCAGCGGCATCGAGATCGGCCGCCGTCTTCGTGGCCAGCTGCCGGTGATCGCGCTCAGCGGCTACGGCACGCAGGGCGACCTGCGGCAGTCGAACGAGGCTGGCTTCGCAGCGCACCTGGTGAAACCGGTCGGACCGGCCGCCGTGCATGCGGCGGTGCAGGCTGCGCTGGAATCCGGGCCGCTCACGCGGCAGTGATGGAGCCCTGGCCGCTCACGCGGCAGTGATTGAGCCCTGGCCGCTCACGCGGCCATGAGCTTGGGCATCGCCACGAGCGTGGGCGACGGATCGTCGCCGCGCGACGCGTCGTCGAGCGGGCGTGGCTTCTCCACGCCCCAGCCCTGCACGTAGTCGACGCCCAGGCCGCGCAGCATCTCGATGGTGGCGTCGTTCTGCACGAACTCGGCCACGGTGCGCAGGCCCATGCGGTGCGCGACGTTGTGGATGGCCTCGACCATCGCGAAGTCGACCGCGTCCTGGGCCATGTCCTTGACGAAGGCGCCGTCGATCTTCACGTAGTCGACCGGCAGGCGCTTGAGGTAGGTGAACGAGGACATGCCGGCGCCGAAGTCGTCGAGCGCGAAGCGGCAGCCCAGCTCGCGCAGGCCGTTGATCATCTGCACCGCCACGTCGAAGCTCGCCACGGCGGCAGTCTCGGTGATCTCGAAGCAGATCAGCTCGGGCGCCACGCGGTGCTTGCGCAGTTGCAGGCGCACGAAGTCGACGAGCGTCGGATCGGCCATCGACGCGCCCGACAGGTTGATCGAGAAGCGCGCGGGCAGCCTGTACTGGCGCGCGAAGGCGGCGTGCATCTGCAAGGCCTTCGAGATCACCCAGCGATCGATCTGCGGCATGAGGCCGTAGCGCTCGGCGGCAGGGATGAAGGCGATCGGCGCGACGATCTTGCCTTCATCGTCGCGCAGGCGGATCAGCACCTCCACGCTCTCGTGGCCACCGCCGTCCTGCTGGATGGCCGCGATGCGCTGCGCGTAGAGCACGAAGCGGTCTTCGGTCAGTGCTTTCTGCAGGCGCGAGTACCAGTCGAGCTCGTCGTTGCGGGTGGCGACTGCGGTGTCGGCCTCGTCGTAGACGTGCACCCGGTTGCGGCCGGCTTCCTTGGCGACGTAGCACGACGAGTCGGCCATGCGCAGCAGGTCTGAGCGGGTGTACTGGTGCGCCTTGAAGGGCACGAGGCCGATGCTCACGGTGAGCTGGAAGCTGCGGCCTTCCCACTGGAACTGCAACTCGCTCACGCGGCGGCGCATGGCTTCGGCCACCCGAAGCGCCGGCTCCAACGGGCACGCTTCCAGCAGCACGGCGAACTCGTCGCCACCCAGGCGGGCAAGCGTGTCCTGCTTGCGGATCTCCTGCACCAGGAGCGCGGTCACCTGCTTGAGGAGCTGGTCGCCGGCGACGTGGCCGCAGGTGTCGTTGA
>DASWSY010000621.1:0-1640 GCA_036402415.1 Rhizobacter sp.
CGAGCGCGGTGCGGGTGAACGTGGTCGTGCACCAGGTGAGCGGCCTCGCCCCCGGCGCCTACCGCTACGAGCCCGCGCAGCACGCCCTGGTGCCCGCGCCTGTGCCGCCCGCCCCGCGCAGCGCCGCACGTGCCGCCGCGCTCGACCAGGACGTGATCGGCGACGCGGCCGTGGTGTTCGTGCTGACGATCGACCGCGCGGCATTCGCGGCCGACCCGCTCGGGCCGGCGCGCGGCTACCGGCACGCGTTCATCGAGACGGGCCTGGTCGGCGAACGGGTCTACCTGGAGGCCGGCGCGCGCGGCCTGGCGGCCTGCGGGGTGGGCGCCTTCTACGACGACGAGGCGCAGGCGCTGGTCGGCGTCGACCCGGCGCGCGAATGGGTGCTGCACTTCGCGGCGCTCGGGGTGAAGCCGTAGCGGGCGTCAGATGAGGGGCGTGGTGTCGCCAAGCGTCGGGTAGAGGGTCGACGTGCCCGGCACGGCGCTGCCGCCGGCCGGAGCCGTGGGCGCGGCTGTGCCGGCACCGGGCAGGAGCTCCGCCGCTGGCGCGGCGAGCAGCTCGCCGAGTTGCAGGTCGGCACTGCGGTCCTTGGCCAGCCACACGTCGACCAGGTCGTGCTGCGTGCCGTCGCCCGTGGTGTAGCTCGACACCAGGCCCAGCAGGTTGCCGTTGTCGACCGTGGTCCCGGCCACCGCGTCGAGGTTGAGCGAGACGATGCCGAGCTCGGCCAGACCTTGCAGCTCGCCGGCGTCGGCGCGGCCGTCCTGGTTGGCGTCGACCCAGACCTTCAGCTCGCCGAAACGCTCATCGGCGGCGCTGAGCCGTCCGTCGCCGTTGCTGTCTTCGAAGCGCATGGCCTCGAAGCCGTTGCCGGCGCGCCGGCCGTCGGCCCCGCGCGTGCCGGTGCCGAAGAGTTCGCTGCCGTCGTTGATCTGGCCGTCGCCGTTGCGGTCCAGCACCAGGAAGCCGTCGGTGGGCGAGGCCCAGCCCACGCGCTGCACGGTGCCGGTGGCGTTGAGGTCGAAGTCGACGCCATCGCGTGCGGCGGTGGTGCGCACGCCGTCGCCGTCGAGGTCGAGCACGATGGGCGTGGCCGCGAACATCGCGTCGAGCTGCGCGTTCGACATCACGTTGATGTCGTCCGACTCGAAGGCGCCGATCTGGTCGCTGGTCATCACGAAGATGTCGCGCGTCTCCAGGCCGACGATCTGCGACGTGGTCATGGCCACGATGTGGGCCGGCGAGAGCCCGGCGATGGCGGCCGTGCTCAGCGCGGCGATCTGGTGGCTGCCCAGCGTGGCCATGTGCTCGGGCGCGAAGGCGGCCACCTGGTCGGACACCAGCGCGCCGATCGCGCTGGTGGACAGGGCCCGCAGGTCCTGCGTCTCCAGGCCGTAGATCTGCGTTTGCGTGAGGCCGGCGACCTGCGCACTCGTGAGTGCGGCGAACTGCTGGGTACCGAAACCGTTGAGGTCGGTGTTGGACAGGGCGCCGATCTGGTCGCTGTTGAACGAGGCGATCTGCAGCGTGGTCAGCGCAGCGAAATGCTGCGACTCCAGCGCGTCGATCTGCACCGGCGAGAAGGCGCGCAGCGCGGTGGTGGAGAGGGCGCGCACGTCGGCCGTCTCCAGGTGGGC
>DASWSY010000622.1:0-4036 GCA_036402415.1 Rhizobacter sp.
GCACGGTGGCCATGACCTCGTCGCCCTTGACCATCTTGTCGAGCAGCGTGCGCGGCGTGACGCCGGTGCCGACCTGGTAGCTGCCTGCACGGATCTTGCGCGCCTGGCCCGACCAGCGGAACCACTCGTAGAGCAGGCGCGCGTCGGTCTGCACGCCCGCCTGCACCCAGGCCTGGGCCGCTTCGCGCGGGGAAGTTCGAGGTTCGATGGAGACTTCGACGGATGGGCTGGCCAGGGGCAGCGGCTGCTCGAGCCACCACCAGGCCGCGGCCGCGACGGCACCGGCGGCGAGCATCGCCACCAGGATCATCAGCCAGAAGAGGCGCTTCAGGAACCTCATGAGCCGCCCACTTCGCCGTTGCGGCCGAACATACCTTCGCGCACTGGGATCATGGCGGCTGATGATAATCGCCGCATGACCACCTCTCCTGCACTGGACGGTGCGGCGCTGTTGCCGCACTGGGGCCTGATCCGCGCGCAAGGCGACGACGCCGCAAGCTTCCTGCACAGCCAGCTCACCAACGACTTCTCTCTGCTCGGCACCGGCGAAGCACGGCTCGCCGGCTATTGCTCGGCCAAGGGCCGCCTGCTCGCGAGCTTCATCGGCTGGAAGCGCGGCGACGACGACATCCTGCTCGCCTGCAGTGCCGACCTGCTCGCGGCCACGCAGAAGCGCCTCTCGATGTTCGTGCTGCGGGCCAAGTGCAAGCTGAGCGACGCGACGCCGCAATGGCGCCTCTTCGGCCTGGCCGGCCCCTCGGCCCAGGCCTGGCTCGGCGCCGCCGCACCGGCGCAGGTGTGGGGCAAGGCCACGCACGCAGGCGGCGACGTCGTTCGCCTGCCAGACGCTGCCGGCATTCCGCGCTACCTGTGGGCCGCCCCCGCCGAGGTGCCCGCGCCCGCCCTGCCCGCCGTGTCGGACGAGGCCTGGCGCTGGGGCGAGGTGAAGAGCGGCGTGGCGCGCATCGAGGCCGCCACGGTCGACCAATTCGTGCCGCAGATGCTCAACTACGAAGTGCTGGGCGGCGTCGACTTCAAGAAGGGCTGCTACCCCGGCCAGGAAGTGGTGGCGCGCAGCCAGTACCGCGGCACGGTCAAGCGGCGCAGCTTTCTCTTCAGCAGCACGGGCACCTTGCAGGCGGGCCAGGAGGTCTTCCACGACAGCGACCCCTCGCAGCCGGCCGGGATGGTGGTCAACGCAGCCGGTGGGCTCGCCCTGGTCGAACTGAAGCTCGCGGCGCTCGACGGTGGCTCGGTACACGCCGGTGCGGCGGACGGCCCGGCGCTGGTTCGTGAGGAATTGCCGTACCCGTTGCCGGTCGCCGACACCGCCTGAAACAAACGCGCAGCGTCAGCGCGGCAACAGTTCACGGCGCTGCCGACCGGAGGCCGAAGGTGCGCGAGTTGTTCATCTACTATCGAGCGACACAAGAGAACGCCAGCGTCTTGCACGCGGAGGTGTCGCGCATGCAGGTCGAATTGCGTGCACGCCATCCCGGCCTGCAAGCCCGGCTGCTGCGCCGCCCACAGGCGGCAGATGGACTGCATACCTGGATGGAAACCTACTCCTCCCCTGACGGCATCGGCGACGCGCTCAAGAGCGCCATCGAAACCGCCGCCCTCGCACTGGCGCCGCTGATCGAAGGCTCGCGCCACACCGAGGAGTTCACCGCATGTGCCTAGCCGCCATCGCGCTCGACCAGTCGCGGCGCTTCCCGCTCGTGATCGCCGCCAACCGCGACGAGTTCTACAAGCGCCCGGCCGCTCGACTGGCCTGGTGGTCCCCCGGTGCCAACCAGCCCGACATCCTCGGCGGCCGCGATCTCGAAGCCGGGGGCACCTGGCTCGGCCTCACCGCCAAAGGCCGTCTCGCATTCATCACCAACGTGCGCGACCCGGCCAACCGTGACCCGAACGCGCCCTCGCGCGGCAGCATCGTCACGCGCTGGCTCGCGGGCGACCTGAGCGCAGACCGTTTCTGGATGCACACGGCGCTGTCGGGCTACAACGGCTTCAACCTCGTCGCGGCAGACTTCCGCCGCGGCGAATGCTTCTTCGCGTCGAGCCAGGACTCGAACCCGATGCGCCTGGAGCGCGGGCTCTACGGCCTGTCGAACGCGTCGCTCGACACACCCTGGCCCAAGGTCACGGCACTGAAGGACCGCATGCGCGAGTCCATCGACCGTGCGGAATCGCTGGACACGCTGGCCGTCGAACTTTTCGATGCGCTCAACGACCGCACCCCCGCGCCGGATGCCCTGCTGCCCGCTACCGGCGTGCCGCTCGAACTGGAGCGGGCCCTGTCGCCGGCCTTCATCCGCACTGCCGACGGCCACTACGGCACGCGCAGCACCACGCTCGTGATCACCGAGCGCGTCAACAAGCGTCTGGTGACGCACGTGCTGGAGCGCACCTACAGCCCCACTGGCGGCATGGCGCTGCTGCGTCGTTCATCGCTCAAGGACTGGCCGCCGCGCTACACCGACGAGTCGTCGGACGTGCCCGCGGCACAAGGAGCGGTGACCGAAAGCGAAGAAGAGGCCACGGAACCCGCGCGCAAGACACGCGTGCGCAGCCTGCTCAAGCCCGAAGGCCCACGGCGTCGCAGGCAGGCCATCGGCGTCTGAGCCGGCGCAGCGGGCCGAGCGCCGGGCCGCTCCCAAGCCGCCCCGCATCCCCTTGGGGGATCGCTCGACGTACCCGTCGAGCGAGGGGCTCCCCTCACAGCGTTCGCACCATCTCGATGTGCGGAATGCCGACCTCCTCGAACATCGCCCCGCGGGTCACGAAACCCGCACGCGTGTAGAAGGCCGCGGCCGACATCTGCGCGTGCAGCACCGCCTCGCGGTAGCCGGTTTCGCGCGCCGCCTTCATCAGTGCTTCCAGCACCGCGTGGCCCACGCCGCTGCCGCGCATGGTCTGCCGCACCGCCATGCGGCCGATCTTGGCGACGCCGGGCACGTGTTCCAGCAGGCGGCCGGTGGCGAGGGGCTGGCCGAAACGGTTGTAGGCGACGGCGTGCACGCAGCCCGGGTCCGGGTCGGCCTCGTCCCACTCCATTTCCTTCGGGATGCCCTGCTCCTCGATGAAGACGGTGGTGCGGATGTCGCGCGCGTCCTTGCCGAGTTCCTCCCAGCCGCCCACGCGCACCTCGACCATGGTCTTCCCCGCCTCGAAGCCCTGCAGCACTTCGCGCAGTTCCTGAGGCACGGGCTTGGAGGTCTGCGTGGCCGGGTCGGCGAACACGTAGACCAGTTCGCCGGTGACGAGCGCCTGGTCGTTGCGGAAGACGGCGCACTGGAACAGCAGCGACGAATTGCCGATGCGGGCGCAGCGCACGCCGACCTCCAGCACGTCGTCGTAGCGCGCCGAGCCGAGGTATTCGACGGTCGACTTGCGCACGAAGAGATCACCGCCCAGGTACTCCATCGTCTCGCCGTAGGGCATGGCGAGCGAGCGCCAGTAGCCGCCGACGGCGGTGTCGAAGTACATCAGGTAGTGGCCGTTGAAGACGATCTTCTGCATGTCGACCTCGGCCCAGCGCACGCGCAGGCGCTCGGTGAACCGGAATTCGCTTCTCTTCATGGGGTCAGGGCTTTCTTCAGGGCAAGGGCTGCCGCATCGAGGGCGGCGATCGCTTCGGGCACGGCGCGGCCCATTTTGATGAAGTCGTGCGTCACGCCGCGGTAGAGCTCGAGCTCGACCGCCACGCCGGCCGCACGCAGCTTGTCGGCATACGCAATGCCTTCGTCGACCAGCGGGTCGCATTCGGCGAGGATGAAGCAGGCCGGCGCCACGCCCTCGGCATCGTCGGCGTTGAGCGGTGCGAAACGCCAGTCGTCGCGCTGGTGCTTGTCGATGTAGTGGCCGAAGAACCAGTCGATGCCCTCGCCTTCGAGCAGGAAGCCGCTCTCGAACTGTTCGTGCGAGGCCGTGTCCTGGTGCGCCGTGGTGCCGGGCGTGACAAGGAGCTGCAGCGCGAGCGGCAGGCCGATGTCTCGCGCATGCAGCGCGGCCACGGCGGCAAGCGTGCCGC
>DASWSY010000623.1:0-9840 GCA_036402415.1 Rhizobacter sp.
CCCAAAGGCCTGATAGGCGGCCCCGAGTGCCACGACCATGATGAAGGACGGCAGCACGAATGCCAGGCCCACAAGCGTTGCGCCCAGCAGTCGGTAGTGCACGAAGCCGAGGTAGATCGCCAGCTGCGCAGCCAGCGGCCCCGGCATCAGCTGCGCGATCGCCATGCCTTCCTTGTAGTCGGCTTCGGTGAGCCAGCCGCGTTTCTCCACCAGATCGCGGTACATGTAGCCCACGAGCGCCACCGGGCCGCCGAAGCCCCAGGTACCCAGGCCCAGCATGTAGCCGACCAGTTGCCAAAGTGAATAGGTCGGCAGCGCCTCGGCGGTCGCTGCACGGTCGTTGGCGCTCTCCACAGCGAATTGACCCTCAGAAGTTGTGAGTTACTTTGTAGATGACTCTACATATAAGTTCCAACATCTACAAAATTCTCAGAATCACACCAGGACATCAAGGCCAAAGCGCGACGTGCTGGTCGCTGTGATCCGACGGAAGGCGCGGCGCCTCTTTTGCCGGGAGCGTGCGTGCAGGGTCGCGCCAACGAAGGTGCCAGTGAGGCAGGCCGCGCCGGCTCTGCGGCACGGCATGCGCGGCCGAAGCAGAGCCTGGACTAAACCTCGGTTTGCTCCGAGAGTTCCAGGGCATCGTCCACCTCGATTCCCAGGTAGCGGACAGTCGACTCAAGCCTGGAATGCCCCAGCAATAGCTGGACGGCTCGCAGGTTCTTCGTGCGCCTGTAGATGAGCGTCGCCTTGGTTCGCCGCATCGAATGCGTTCCGTAGTCGGCGCGGTCCAGGCCCAATTCGTCGACCCAGTGCCCCAGTATCCGGGCGTACTGGCGAGTGCCCAGGTGTGGTTAATCGTGAAGGCGACTCGGGAATAGGAAGTCCTCCGCCTTGAGCCCAGCCTGCTTGATCCACGCCTGCAGAGAGTCACGGGTGGTCTGGGTGATCTCGAACTGCACCGGGCGTTGCGTCTTGTGCTGCATAACGATGGCCCGCGTTACCATCTGCTCTCCGTGGCAAACGTCCCGGACCTTCAGCGCGACGAGATCGCAGCCGCGCAACTTGCTGTCAATTCCTAGGTTGAACAGGGCGAGTTCGCGAATTCGGCTCCCCATCTGGAGACGGACCCGCAGCGCCCAGATGTCCTTGAGCTTGAACGGAGCCTTCTGCCCGACGATCTTGCTCTTGTTCCACGGCTCGCGATGAGCGGCATTTCCTGTGGTACCCATGATGGTCTCCCATCGAGTTGAGGGCCACACACGATGCGCCATCTCAAGCTGGAGCGTCGTTGACTCGTGCCCACGAGGTTGCCATTCACCAGAGCTTCGGGACAATCCAGCCGAGGGAACCCACCGACGCCGATGCCCGCCTCACCGAAGATCTGCTGGGCACGCTCAACGAGATCGTCGCGCGCCAGCAGGCCCAGATCGATTGCCTGACCACTGAGCACTCCACGCTGCGCAACCAGATGCCCACGCCGGACGGAGGCCCCCTCATCCGCAGCCTGCGCGACGAACTGTCGCCGCAATACTGAGCAAGCCGAGGCGTCCGCAAGGACGGTCTTTGGTGGGGATCCGCGGGCGATCGCGGCCGTTCGACATAGTGGTCGTTGCTCACGCTGAATGACCGCTTCCTGCCAGAGTTCGGTCGCCGCTGAAGCAGCCGCCTGTGGCAGCAATCGCTGCACACCAGCCGTCGACACAGTGCTGAGGCGGCCGCAACTAAGGACCTCACACAAGGCGGCTAGAACAACTCCTGCTGGGGCGGTGGCGGTGGTGCCGTCTTGACACCACGCGCCAGCGGCGCAGGCTCTCCCAAAAGCACACCCATCCACGCCCTGAAGAACTTGGGCGCTTCGTCGATCGGGCAGGTGAGCCAGGCCATGTAGTCCTTGGGATGGAGGATGACCACCATGCGTTTCTCATCGCCCGGCTTGTGGTAGTCCTGCATGAACGGGTGCCCGTCCGCATTCACCGTGAGCATGGTGAACGTGAAGAACGACTTGTCGCCACGCGGTTCTTTCCAGCGCTGGTAGATGCCCGCGATGCCCAGCGGCACGTCACCCGGCTGGCTGATGCGATAGCGTACGGACTTGCCGGGCTTCTCGACGGTGCCAAAGTAGCGCGGCTCGTAGATCGCTTCTGCCGGGATGATGCAGCGCTGCGCTTTGCTCCACGCCGGCTTGAAGCTCTTCAGCGTGGCCACGGTCTCGCTGCGCGCGTTGTACGTGCGCAGGCCGTACTTCACCTCCGTCGCGAAGGCGGGCAGCAGGCCGAACACGCCATCGTCTGCCACGAGCGCAGGCCGCCCGCCTTCCTGCCCCTCGACCTGCAGCCGGATGAAGGGCGCCTCTCCGGTCGGGAACACATCCCGCTCGTGCTGATTCGCAGGAATCTCCACTCCAAAGAAGGAGAGCATGCGATCCATCCGCGTGACCGGGCGGTAGTTCGAGCACATCCGGAAACTCTAGCCGGTGCCCGGAAAGCCCGACCGGCTCGCGTGGTGAGCCAGGTCCGCGCCAAGATGGCGGCATGGGCAACCCGAACAAAGTTCGATCGCAAGGGCCGTGCAAGACGTGCAACGCCAACGGCGGGCTGTGGCACGCCGAGGCGGGGTCTGTGCACTGCCTCCGGCCGATGGACAGCCATCGCCACGTCATGCGGGGTAATCAGGCCCGGTCTGATCAGAACTGCTGGCAGCCGGTGACCCAGCCGCTCCCGTTGGAGGCGGTGATGGAGCTGGTGAGGCGCTGCTGAGGGGCTCCCCCCGGTCGGGCCAGGGTCTAGCTCTGGTGGCAGCTCACACAGGCGATGGGCGAGGCGCGCCCGATCGGCACGTGATCGGCCGCACCGGGCGGCGAGGCGAAGCGTGCAACGTTGGCGTCCGCATCACGAATGCGCGCTTCGAGCAGCGCGCGGTGAGGCCAGGTGCCGTAGCTGGGGGACTGCCTGGCGTTGGCGTAGATCTTTCGGGCGAGCGCAACGTCGCCAGACTTCACGAGCAGGTCGCCCCACTCCAGGAAGAATCCTTCGAAGTTGTGCGGCGCGATCGCGGAATTCCAGCAGACCCGGTTCGCGCCGTCGCGGGTCTCCAGGCCCATGTAGGGCTTCATGTCCGGGTCGCTTCGCGGCAGCTTGCCGCCAACGCACATGTCTTGCGTCTGCCACATCGCGTCGATGGCTTGCTGCAGCGGCTTCGACCCGGCGGGAGCGCCACCGAGGGCGCGCGCCAGAACGAACAGGTTGAACTGCGGCCACGCGCGCACGGCATCCTGCAGGTCTGCGGCGCCCAGCCGTTGCAGGCCGGCGTCGCGGTGCATGGCGCCTTCGGCCAGCCGCGCGCTGGCGCGAAAGCCCTGGCGGCGTGCATCCGTTGCGTCGAGCGCCACGCTCTCCTCCAGAAAGCGCCGCGCGTTCGCCATGCTCGCGAGCGCCGACGGGTCGGGCTTGCCGTTGCGCGCCGACTCGGACACACGCCACAACTGCGTCAGGCCGATGTGCGCTGCCGTCGTCGCGTCAGCTGGGTCGGCCAGGTAGGCACCGTGCAGCGCGGTCAGCACGCGGTCGATGGCGGCGTAGTCGCCTTGGCGCAATGCCGACCACATCAGCTGGCTGGCTGCCTCGGCAGGCGGCGTGCGCGAGGTGGTGGCGCGTTTGGCCGTGGGCGCATCGGCAGCTTGCGCAGTGGGCCCGGCGCCTGTTGAACCGCAAGCGGACAGGGCGGCTAGGGCCACGGCACACGCCATCAGGGGCAGGGTGGGGGGCCGCCGGTTCGGGGCATCGGGTGCAAGCAACATGGGAGTCTCCCGTCGTTTAGATGCACGACGATCCCCCCGATCGATGCTGAAACACCAGCCGAAGTCGCTGTCGAATGTGGTGCCGAACCGGCTCGCGGGACGCGCGACCTTGGCGAAGGCTCAGGCCGTTTCCTGCTCCCAGAGGGCCTGCACGATCCGCTCGATGCCCGTGGCGAGCTGGTAGCGGTAGGTTCCGAAGGGCAGGCCCAGGCGCTCGGCGGCAAGTTCCTGCGAGCCGGCCGGGCGAAGGTAGGTCAGCTCGAGCGCACGCCAGAACTTGTGGTCGCGCGGCCTGGCCTTCAACGCCTCGGCTGCTTCCACGAGCATGCGGCGCAAGACCTCGACAGCGTCTTCGGCCTCGCACCGGTGGGCGCCCACGAGCGCCGACCCGGTCAGCGGATTGGTGGCCAGCGCTGCGCGGTCGTTCAGCGCGCGCAGGGCGTCTCGCACGGCACGCTCGAAGTCCGGGCGGGGCAGCCGGGCCGAGGCCGGGGAGGCGAACGGTTCTTCCATCGGCCGCTCCAGCCCCAGCTCGCGGTCCACCATCACCTCCAGCCAGCGCGACATCGGCAGCGCACGCCAGTCGTGCCAGTAGCAGCCCGTGGGCACGCCGTCGACGACCTGATCGCATGCGCTCATTCGGGCGAAACCGATGTGCTGCATCATGGGCGCCCAGTGGTCCGGGTGCTCGGTGCAGATCACGAAGGCGCCAAGATCCGGGAGCGTCAGCCACTGGTGGAACTGGGACATCTGCAGCCCGTTCATCGCGTTCGATGGCTGCAACTGTCCACCGGCGACCATGTTCCAACGCGCGAGGATCTGGCGGTCGCCGGGGTGGGGCGCGCCGACTGCCTCGAGGCTGCGCCACACGGCCGCCATGACCGGATCGCTGTCGCGTTCGAGATCGCTCAAGGCCGCCAGGTCGATCGACAGCGTGGCCGCCGCGACCTGGCCCGGGCACGCTCGCACGACCCAGACGCTGCAAGCCCGATGCTCACACCAGCGCGCCATCTCGGCCTGCTGCGACAACGGCAGCTCATTGCGCGCCAGCTCGGCCAGCAAGGGCAGGTCGCTCGGTCCGCCTCGCTCGAAATAGACGCTGCCGAGGGCGCGGTAGTCGACGAAAGGCCGCATCGCCTCGGCATGGCGGTGGAGGAAGAGGATGTCGAAGGTCGCGCCGGCAGCCTGCGTCGGGTCCTTCGCTCGTCGCAGCAGATGGTCGCGCACGGCCACATGCACCTCGCGGTGGCGTTCCCGGTTGCGCCATTGCAGCTCTTCGTCGATCGCGGCGCGCACGAGGTCATGGGGGAACAAGCCACCGGGGGCGCTTTCGATCACGCTCTGCGAGGCCAGCCAGTCGAACAGTTCGCGCGCGCGACCGGCGTCCACGGCGCTGGCCAGCAGCGGCTCGGTGGTCAGGCGAGCATGCGCGCAGGTTTCGAGTGCCCGGCGGTGCAGCTCGCTCGGTGCGTGCGCGGTGAACCGCGCAGCGAGCTCACGGACGACATCGGCCCCGAGCTGGGGTGGCACCTCGCCCGACGCTTGCACCACGTCGACCACCAGCGTCATGGCGAGCGGATGACCGTGCGTGAGCCGCACGATCGCGTCGTCATGCCGGGCGGGGATGCCGCGCGTGCGCAGGTAGTGCCGGCACGCGTCGGCATCGAGGGCGCGCAGCCCGAACACCCGTGAGGCCTCGCGCCAGAGAGGATCCGTCCGCCACACCGCGTCGGGTGGCGTCCGCATGCCGATCAGCACGCGTGTGGCCGGTGGCAGCTCGGCGAGAAAGTTCTCGCGCAGCCAGCCCTGGAGGTGTGCCACGCACTCGAACGTGTCGATGACGAGCAGACGCGGCGGCGCGCCTGCGCACGCGGCCAGCGTGGCGCGAAGGTCGCTGCCACCGTGCGGCGCGGTGATGGCGCCCGTCAGCGCGCGCGCGAGGCCCGGCACGGACGGCTCAACATCACGCGCATCGATCCGGACCGAGTCGATGCCGTGCGCTGCGGCGAGCAGACGCGCGCGCTCGAGCAGGCAGGTCTTGCCAATGCCGCCTGGCCCGTGGACGAGAAAGACCGGCACGGACGGCGTCTCCGCGGCGAGCGATTCGGCAAGCAGCGCCAGCTCGGTTTCCCGGCCCACGAAGGTGCGGGCGAGGCGCTCTCGCATCCGGTCGGCGAGACGGTCCATGGTGCGGGGATCATAGAGTGGCCGCGCGGGCTCAGGGGGTGGAGCAGGCTGCGCAGACCATCCCGTGCTGCCGCAAGGGGGGCACGCTTTCCATCCTGGGCGTCTGCGGCATGATGGACACGTTCCGGCGGCCCGCGCGCCTACGTGATGTTCGAGACAAACGGAGTACCGCCAGTGCCTGACCAACCCGATCCCAATTCCGTTCGCAACGTGCCGCAGCCTTCAGCCGACAGGCCCTTGCCGGGTGTCTCGGCCGAGCATGCAGAGCTTCAGCGCCAGGGCGCCAAGGCGGCCGCCCGCGGTGACTCACCCGACTCGAACCCGATGCTGGAATCCATCAACCAGCCTTCCAGCACCGGCGAGAGCGAGCGCGTGTGGTCCGGCCGACGCGACGCATGGGAGCGTGGGCGCACCGCCGACGTGGCGGCGTTCTCGCCCGACCGCGCCGCCTCCGGCCCTGCCGGGCACGAGCTGGACGAGGCGCTCTTCGGCGTCACGCGGGTGCTGACCTTCTCGGGCAACGTCGGGCTGACGTCGGCGAGTGGCTTTTTCTTCGAGCGCGACGAGCGCCTGTTCCTCGTCACCAGCCGCCACGTGCTGTTCGATGCGCCGACCGAGCACGCGCCCGACCGGATCGAGATCGGGTTCCATACCGATGCCCGTGACCTGACGCAGCTGGCCACGCTGTCGATCCTGCTGCATCGAGACGGGCTGAGCGTCTGGCGCCAGGCCAAAGACACGGGCGGGGAGGTCGACGTGGCCGTGCTCGACCTCGACCGGTCCGCAATGCCGGCGGGCAGCGTCGTGCAGCCGTTCGGACCGAGGCACCTGGAGGGCGGCTTCGACCTGTTCAACGTCGGAGACCGGCTGGTGATCCCCGGCTTCCCCCTTGGCTTCTTCGACACGGTGCATCACCTGCCGGTGGTGAGGCAGGCGGGCATCGCCTCGAGCTACGGCGTTCGCTTCCAGGGGCAGGGCTACTTCCTGACGGATGCGCGCATGCACCGCGGGTCCAGCGGGTCACCGGTGCTCGCGCGGGCAGAGCCCGCTGCGCCGGGGCGTCCACGCTGGCATCTGCTCGGCGTGCATTCGAGCCGCATGGACATGGCCACCCGGGATCTGGCGCAGGACGAATCGCTCGGCTTGAACTGCGCCTGGTACGCCGACGTGCTCATGGCGTTGACGGGTCGTGACCCGCTACCAATCGGATGAAGCCATCGGGCTGATGGCCAGCAGGGCGGAGTCCGTCACCGGCTGAGGGGCGGGGCCGGACCCCTGTGGATCGGCAAGCCCGGGGCCTCCAGCGTGGCACGCAAGACCGATCCGCTGACGGACTCGGTGCAATACAGCGTCTTGCGCCCCGGCCCGCCAAACGCGATGTTGGTCAGCGACGACCCCGCGCCACTGCGCAGCACCAGCTCCGGCTCCGCACGAGGGCTGAGCACCCAGCACACACCGAGCCCGGGGTTGGCGACGAGCACGCGGCCCGTTTCGTCCACTGCGAGGCCGTCGGGGCCGCTCGGCCCGTAGGACGTGAAGAAGGCACTGACCTTGGACACGCTGCCGTCGTCCAGCAGCGGCACGCGCCACACCTGGTTGCCGCGCGTCACGCCCAGGTAGAGCACACGTTCGTCGGGCGACAGGGCCACGCCGTTGGGGCTGGGCACGTTGGCGAGCAGCAGGTCGAGGTGGCCGTCGGCGCGCAGCCGGTAGAGCCGGCCCGTCGGGTCGTGCAGGCCGGTCTGGCCCTGGTCGGTGAAGTAGAGGTTGCCCTGCGAGTCGAACACCAGGTCGTTCACGCCCTTGAAGCGCTCGCTGTTGCGCCGGTCGAGGAAGGGGCGGACGGCACCGCTCACCACGTCGCAGGCCATCAGGCCGTTGCGGTAGTCGGTGACGAGCAGCTCGCGGTCGCTGAGCCACTTCAGGCCGTTCGGTTCACCCGCCCACTCGGCCACCTGGTCCCATTCGCCCTTCGGGTCGATGCGGAAGATGCGGCCGAAGGGGATGTCGCTCACGTAGAGGTTGCCCGCGGCATCGAAGACCGGGCCTTCGAGGAACGAGTCGGTCGGCTGCCCGCCGCGGTTCGCGTCGGCCCAATCGGAGCGCACGCCGGTCCGCCGGAAGCGGTCGGGCAAGCGGGTGAAGACCTCGGTCTCGCGGACCTGCGGCGCCTGCAGCAGGAACATCATTGCCGCTCGAACGCCGTGTTGGCCGCGACCTTGCCCCAGAACTCGGTGCGCTCGCGCAGGTCCTTCGCGAAGGTGGCCGAGTCCCAGTGGCCCGGCTCGGAGGCGAGCCCGTCGGCAAACGCCTTCATGTCGGCGGACGCCATGGCCACGGCGATCTCCTTCTGCAGCCGGTCGATCGCCGCTTGCGGCGTGCCCTTGGGCGCCCACAGGCCGGTGAAGTTCATGAGCCCGGCGAACTTGACGCCGGCTTCGTTGAACGTGGGCACGTCGGGCAACTGGGCGAGGCGCTTGGGGCCGCTCACCGCCAGCAGCCGGGCCTTGCCGCCTTTCACGTGGCCCATCACGCCCGGCGTCGACGCGACCTGGAAATCGACCGTGCCCGACAGCATCGCCATCGTGGCCTCGCCTGCGCCCTTGTACGGCACATGCAGGAACCTGGCGCCGGCCGCGATGCCCAGGGCCTCGCTCACGAAGTGCGGTGTCGAGCCGGCACCGCCGGTGCCATAGCTGACCTGGCCGGCGCCGGCCTTCGCGCCATTGACCAGGTCGGCAAGCGTCTTGTACTTCGACTCGGCGCGCACCACCACGCTCATGGGCGCGAAGACGTAGGCGGCGACCGGGACGAGCGCCGTGTCGTAGTCGAACGGCAGCTTGCGCACGATGTGCGGCAGCAGGGCGTAGGTGGTGTCGTTCGCCACCAGCGTGTAGCCGTCTGCGGGGGCCTGCACTGCCGCCGCAATGCCGATGGTGCCGGCCGCGCCGGGCTTGTTCTCGACGAAGAAGGCCTGGCCGGTCTGCTCCTGCAGCTTGGCGGCCATCTTGCGCGTGACGACGTCGACCGCGCCCCCCGGCGAGTACGGCACGATGATGCGCACGGGCTTGGCCGGCCAGGCTTGCGCACCGGCGGCGGTGGAGACCGCCAGGATTGCGGCGGCCAGCATGTTGCGGATGAGATGTCTCATGGTTCTTCTCCTGGTGGATCAGCCGTTGAGCACGGCGAGTGCGTTGCGGGCTGCAGCCACGCCCATCTTCACGTAGGCGTCGGAGGTGACGCCGCCGATGTGCGGGCTGAGCGTGATGCGTGCCTCGCCGTGGAAGGGATGGCCGGCGGTCATCGGCTCGACGGCAAAGCTGTCGAGGCCGGCGCTCGCGACATGGCCGCTGCGGATGGCGGCCAGCAGTGCCGCTTCGTCGATGAGGCCACCGCGCGCGGTGTTGACGATGATGACGCCCTGGCGGCACGCGGCGAGCGTCTGGGCGTTGAGCAGCTTCGCGTTGTCTGCGGTCAGCGGGCAGTGCAGCGAGATCGCGTCCGACTCGCGCCAGATCGTCGACAGCTCGGCACGTTCCACGTACGCCGGCACCTCCTTGGCATAGGGGTCGTGGCCCAGCACGCGCATGCCCATGGCATCGGCCATGCGCGCGAAGCGCAGGCCGATCGCGCCGAGGCCGACGAGGCCGACGGTGCGCCCCTCGAGCTCGACGCTCTTGTGCGTGGACTTGTCCCAGTGGCCGGCGTGCATGCGCTCGTTCAGCGCCACGACCGACTTGGCGCAGGCCAGCAGCAAGGCGAGTGCGTGTTCCGCCACTGCGGTCGCGTTGGCGCCGGCTGCGGCCACCACCTGGATGCCGCGTGCCGCCGCGGCGGCACGGTCGATGGTGTCG